>NZ_JARGEJ010000080.1:0-15453 GCF_029211245.1 Robertmurraya sp. DFI.2.37
GTACATAGATTACTACAATAATAAGCGTATAAAAGTAAAATTAGCTGGTTTAAGTCCAATACAATACCGAACTCAAACCAGCCAATCAGCTGCTTAATAAAAACTCTAACTTTGTGGGGTCACCACCATACGGGTTGATAAAAATGGGAAGGCTAGGTAAACTTTCTATAATCTAATTCAAAGGGGAGAAAGGAATGAAATTTAATCGCAAAGACAAAACGCTTGAAACGGAACGGTTACTGCTGAGACTTTTTACTGAAGCCGATGCAGAACAGGTTCAATTCCTTTGTGACAATATTAATATTTACAAAAGTACTTTGAATCTACCATTTCCTTATTCATTACAATGTGCGCTTTCGTGGATTGCCAATCATGAACAGAACTACACTGAAGACAAATTATACGAGTTTGCGATTACCGATAAAAAGAATGGCGAGCTTTACGGAGCGATCGCTCTTTCTAATCAACGGCTCCATCGAAATGGAGAAATAGCCTATTGGATCGGGGAGCCCTTTTGGGGAAATGGCTATGCCACAGAAGCAGCACAGGCCATGTTGGACTTTGCTTTTGAAGAAAAAAACTACCATCGCGTATATGCACGATATTTTAAATCGAATCCTGCCTCGGGCAAAATAATGAAAAAGTGTGGAATGGTCTACGAAGGCACTCTTAAAGACCATGTATATAAAACAGACCGTTATGAAGACCTAATTTATTACGGGATTATCAAATAGATTTGTGTCAATGCTGTTTATTAGCTCAATCATATCCATGCCTAAAAAATAGGACTTCACTTTAAGTGAGTCCCTTGTGACACAAGAAAAAAGCTTTGCAGAGCAACTTTTCTGAGAAGGAGGACGGCAAATTATTTAAGCGCTAGCTCTGCATAAATAGCAACCGCCCTTCATAAGAAACCTTGATGTCTTAAATTTATCCTGGTCCTTCTTCTATTCCAAAGTAATACATCGTTTGTGATTGATATTTCTCCCCCTGTTCAAATGTGATGGAAGGAAAATGCGAATGGTGCACGGCATCTGGCAGTGCCTGTGTTTCTAAGCAAAGTCCCAAATATTTGTGCACTTTCACATTCCCACTTATCAAAAAATCTCCTTCTAGCATATTGCCCGTATATAATACAACGGCTGGTTCAGTCGTAGTAATCTTTAACGTGCGCCCACTCTCTCCTTCAAAGAGCATAATTTCTTTTTCCCTATTTAATAGAAATGGATGATCATAGCCCCACCCTGCTAATTTATTTTGTTGATGATTTGAGTTCATGCCATCCTTTAATTTTCTCCAGTTACGAAAATCAAACGGTGTTCCTTTTACTTCCAACAGTCTGCCAGTTGGCAGCATCTCATTATCCAATTCGACAAATTGGTCACTCGCCATTTTTAGCCAATGTTCGCCGACACTAGTATTAAGTTTACCGCTTAAGTTAAAGTAAGTATGATTCGTTAAATTAATCAATGTTCGTTTATCGCTTACCCCTTCATATAAAATCGTAAATTCATTTAATTGATTTAATGTATATGTTACATGTAAACATAAGTTGCCGGGAAAGCCTCCTTCTCCATCTGGGCTTAAATATGAGAATTTCACGCCAACATCATTTCCCTTATTCACGATTTCTCCTCTCCATTTGACTTGATGAAGACCTTCCGTACCACTGTGGAGGCAGTTTCTCGACTCATTTTTTGCTAACGTATAAATATTTCCATCGAGTTCAAACGAAGCACCCTTTATTCGACCTGCAACCCGGCCAATAATTGAACCAAAATAAAAGGAATAAGATTGATAAGCTTCCAAATTGTCAAAACCAAGAACGATGTTCTCAAATTTCCCATTTCGATCTGGAACAATGATTTCAGTAATCGTGCAACCGTAGTCAAGAAAACTAATGGTCATTCCCTGATCATTCACTAAAGTAAATTTGCTGATTGTTTGACCATCGATGCTACCGTAATTCTGTTTAATTACTTGCATTTGCTTCCCCTTAATTATTTTCGAAAACTCGCTAAGCCTTCACTAATTTCTTTCGTTGCTCGATACACACGCTGATATAGTGTGAAAAGCTGCTCATACTCGCGGACGTTCTGCTCAATCGGTTCATATACATTCACAATCTTTATAAAGCTTTCTGCACATTCATTCAGTGAGGAAAACCAATTGCAGCCAAATGCCGCTAACATCGCCGCACCAATTCCCGGTCCTTGTTCACTTGAAAGCTTTACAACTTTGGCTTGAAAAATATCAGCTTGCATTTGCAGCCATGTATCATTCTTTGCTCCACCACCGATCGATATAATCGTATCGATATTTTTTCCACTATCTTTAAAAATTTTTATCGATTCATTTAAAGAGAAAGTAATCCCCTCTAAAATGGCTCGAGCAAAATCAATGCGCTTATGTGAGCTATCTACCCCGATAAAGCTTCCACGTATAAATGCATCTGCATGCGGAGTCCTCTCTCCAACAATATATGGGGCAAAGATGAGCCCCCTTGCCCCAATCGGAACTGCCTCAATCCCTGTTAATAATTGCTCATAATCTTCATTTGCAGCGAACGTTTCTTTAAACCAACTTAAGCTATACCCTGCTGAAAGAGTAACCCCCATCGTATAAAAAGCATTCTCTTTGCCATGATTAAAGAAATGAACCTTCCCTTCGAAATTTCGCCCTTTATCCTCCTCATAAGCAAGAACGACTCCTGAGGTTCCGATGCTGCACAACGTTTTCCCAGCCTCTAAAATTCCTGCTCCAATCGCACCACAGGCGTTATCAGCACCACCGGCAAACACTTTTGTTTTTTCAGATAGACCTGTTAACATAGCAATCTCTTTTGCAATCGTCCCAACGAAATGATGCGATTCTATTAATGGGGGACATATTGAAACGTCTACCCCTACAGCTTCACAAATTTCACGACTCCAGCATTTACGGGTACAGTCAAGCATTAGAGTTCCAGCGGCGTCAGAATATTCACTATGAATTTTCCCTGTTAAACGATAACGTAAATAATCCTTTGGCAATAAAAAAGTTTTTGCTTTCTTATACAGATGCGGTTCGTGTTCCTTTACCCACAAAAGCTTCGGTAACGTGAAACCTTCCAAAGCAGTATTTTTAGCAATTTTTAATAGAGTTTCCTTGCCAACAAGCCGATTAATTTCCTCACATTGTGAAGTTGTCCTAACATCATTCCAAAGAATCGCGTTTCGAACAACCTCATTTTGTTGATCCAATAACACAAGTCCATGCATTTGCCCTGAAAAGCTAATTCCCTCAATATCTTCTGGAGAACCATGAAAACTTTTTACGAGCATGGATAAGGCAGTAATTGTTTTTTCAACCCACTCTTCAGGTTCCTGTTCGCTATATCCTGATTTCTCTTGAATAAGAGGATACGGTTGTGACAATTCGACACATACCTCACCTAATTGATTCATCAATATGATTTTTACTGCACTCGTACCAAGATCAACACCGATAACATATTTCATTTTTAACACCTGCTTATCTTATTAAATGTCGGAAAATTGCTGGAAACTCAGCTCCAGCACATGTTATTAACGGACGGAAACAACCTCAGCTTCTAGTAAATATTGATTCAGAATTGCCCTTAACCGCTCATAACGACCTGAAGTATTTTTCATTTCTTTTAAAGAGAGAGCATGTTGTTCGAGCTGATGGAAATCTGCTCGCCCTTCGACAATGTCAAGCCCGATTCCCTTTGTAAAACTTTCATAGCGCTCCGCAATAAAATCTTCGAATACCCGATCCTCTAAGAGACGCTGGGCCACTTTTAAACCGATGGCAAACGAATCCATTCCAGCGATATGGGCATGGAATAAGTCTTCAGCTTCAAACGAACCTCTCCGTACTTTTGCATCAAAATTAAGGCCTCCTGAGCCAAGGCCACCGTTTAAGAGAATTTCATACATGGCAAGAGTCGTCGAATATAAATCAGTCGGAAATTCATCTGTATCCCATCCAAGAAGCATATCGCCTTGATTGGCATCAACAGAACCGAGCATGCCGTTAATGCGAGCAGTTCTTAATTCATGCTCAAACGTGTGCCCGGCAAGTGTGGCATGGTTCGCTTCAATATTAAATTTAAAATGATCATTCAAATCATATTTTTGCAAAAATGCTAATCCTGTGGCAACATCGAAATCGTATTGATGTTTCGTTGGTTCTTTTGGCTTTGGTTCAATAAGAAATTGACCAGTAAAGCCAATCTCTTTCGCATAAGCAACAGCCATATGAAAAAAACGTCCTAAATTATCCAATTCCAGCTTCATATCAGTATTAAGGAGTGTTTCATAGCCCTCACGGCCACCCCAAAAGACATAGTTTTCTGCTCCTAATTCCTTCGCTATTTCTAAACCTTTTTTCACTTTTGCCGCCGCATAAGCAAAGACATCCGCATTTGGTGAAGTTGCTGCCCCATGGAGCCAACGGGGATGTGTGAAATTGTTAGCCGTGTTCCAAAGAAGTTTCGTTTTGCTTGTTTTCATATATTCTTTCAGCATTGCCACAATCTCGTCTATGTTTCTATATGTTTCTGTCAAAGTATTCCCTTCTGGAGCAATATCAACATCATGGAAGCAGAAATAGGGTACATTTAGTTTTTCAAAGAATTCAAATGCTGCCTCTACACGTGCCTTTGCCTGATCCATTCCAGATAAATGACCCCATGGACGCAGCATGGAACCTGCTCCAAACGGATCAGTGCCTTCGAACGTAAATGTATGCCAATAGGCGACTGCAAATCTTAGCGTTTCTTCCATCGTTTTCCCTGCGATTTTTTCTTTTGGATCATAATGCTTAAAAGCAAAAGGGTTAGTCGATGCAGGACCCTCGAACTGAATTTTTGAAATACCATTAAAATATGACATGAGATAACCTCCTAATGGGATAAAAAATAATAGCTTAATGAAAATGTTTACATTATGATATGAATATACTTTTATTTACTGAGCAGACAAACAAATGGAAAAAGGATCAAGGGAGATTCATATGAACGAAATTAGCAGCCTCATCTATCGAATTTTCGAATGGATTACTCGTTTTGCTTACCTTCAGCTTTTATGGATTTTATTTAGTTTAATTGGTGGAATTATCTTAGGAATTTTTCCAGCAACTGTTGCCATGTTCGCCATTATTCGCAAGTGGCTTAGAGGGAATACAGAAATTTCACTCTTCCCGGTTTTTTGGAGTTTCTATAAAAATGAGTTTCATAAAAGCAACCAAGTAGGACTCATTCTTTACCTGCTTATTTTCATCATCGGCATCGATTTCATTTATCTATATGAAAATAGTGGGCAATTAACGTGGGTACAGGCTCCCTTATTTGCGTTCATGCTTCTCTCTCTGCTGTTTGTTTCTTATCTATTTCCTGCATTTGTTCATTTTGAGCTCAACCATTTTTCGATTATGAAGCATGCTTTTTTTATGATGCTTGTTCACCCATTGCATAGTTTGTTAATGCTGCTTTCACTTCTATCTCTAGCGGTGATCGTTTATTATATTCCTGCTTTCGGTTTTATTTTTGGTGCTAGCAGCTCCGCATTTATAACGATGTCGTTGGCACTACACGCATTTAATAAGCTCCAAAAGCGTTAACCTTTTACAGCACTTGAAGACATTCCTTCAACGACCTTATTGCTGAAGAAAATAAAAGCGATTAAAATAGGTAATACACTGATAATCAAAGTAGCTCCGATGGCACCCCAATCGGTCATATATTGCCCGATGAAATTTTGAATCCCTACCGTTAATGTTTTATATTGATCAGAACTAATAAAGGTATTGACAAAAACAAATTCATTCCAGTTATAAATCATATTGATAATGACAGTGGTGGACATAACTGGAATTGTCATCGGCAGGATAATGCGAAAAAACATTTGCGGGACGGAGCATCCATCAATAATCGCCGCTTCTTCGATCTCACGCGGAAGAGTGTAATAAAAACCAAGTAAAATCATGATCGTGATCGGAAGATTATAAGCTGTATAGGTGATCACGATTGACCAAGGGCTATCAATTAGATTGAGATTAAGAAACATATTAAACAAAGGAATGATTGAAGAATGGATCGGAATCATTAATCCCACCATGAACAGGCCGAGGACAAGCTTACTTAGCTTCCACTTCATTCTAGTAATGGCGAAAGTTGCCATACTAGCAAAAAGCACGGTTAATAAAATGGCGAGCCCTGTAATCCAAACGCTATTCCAAAAATAAACTCCTATACCGCCCTCCCATACTTTCATATAATTCTCCCACCGGAACTGTGATGGCAATGCAAAGGGAGAACCGGAAAAAATTTCTCGATTGTCCTTTAAGGAAAACAAAAACAGCCAAATGATCGGAAAGATTTGGAATACAGCGACAATCGCTAATGACAAATAAAGAAGAATAGAACCTATTCGCTTCATGTAAAACCCTCTTCCTTCCTAATATTGGATTTCTTCTTTTGTTGCCGTTAATTTACGAACAATAAACGTCACAACAAGAGTTATAATTAAAAGCAAGAAGCCAATCGCACTTCCGTAACCGAAATTATTGCTGCTAAAAGCAAGTTTGTACATGTACGAAGCCATAACTTCACTAGCCCCGTTTGGTCCTCCACCAGTCATAACATAAATTAAATCAAAATATTTTAATGAACCGACTACGGCTAAAACAATCGTTACTTTCACGACACTCATAATCAGCGGTAGTTTTATTTTTAACGCAATTTGCACTGGGGAAGCCCCATCAATCCGAGCAGCTTCAATAATAGATTCAGGGATATTTTTTAATGCTGCATAATAAATCAATATATAAAAGCCTGCATATTGCCATAAAATAGGCACGAAAATCGCGTACAACACAAGTGATGTATCAGCCAACCATGCAGGTGGATGTTCGACACCAATCGCCATAAGAATTTGATTCAGCATTCCATTTGTAGGATTGTATATCTTAATCCACAATTGAGCTATCGCCACAGACGAAAGCAGCATTGGAATTAAGTAAATTTTTCGGAGCAAATCCGCCCCCTTTATTTTTGAGGACAAAATAAGCGCAATTGCTAAGTATAAAAGTAAACTAAGCGTTGAAAAAATTGCCAGTAAAAAGGAATGCCATGCACTGTCCCAAAACTTCCCGTCTTGTAACGCATTCATGTAATTTTCCAATCCGATAAACTTCATCGCACCGATTCCATCCCAATCCATTAAGCCATAGTAACCAGATAACGCTAACGGAATAAAGATAAAGATTGCCGTTAACAACAGTGCTGGTAATACGAATAACGCGATGAGCCATTTATTGGACATAACCTTATCCATCACATTCAACCCCATATTCGCTAAGTAGAAAAGGCCTGTTTAAACAAAAATCAGCCTTTTCTAGTTACAAATTTTAACGATAACATCAATATGAATAAAACGATTGATCATTCCTTCAGAGAAAACCGTCATTTTTCTTTAGCTAAAAGCTCTGACCGATGAGCCAAAGTAAATTCCTTAGCTCATCGAGTCAGAGAAAAGCTATATGAAAAAATTTTATACTATATAAAAACTTTGTTCATAAACGGCCACCCTACTACACTATTATTCTGCTGCAAGCGCATCCTCGTGTTCTTTGGCGAATTCGTCAGGAGTTACTTCCTTGCCAAAAATAGCTTGAATCATATTCAAGTGAACTTCAGCAACCTGTGGGCTCATTTGAACATCAGCAAAAAGTGTTATATTCGTTGCATTGCTTAGTTCATTTAAGACGTCAATATACATTTGCGGCAGCTCTAAAGAATCCGCATCAAGCTTGGTTGCTGGAATAACTCCGGCTTGTGTGACCGATTTTTCTCCCCATTCCTTAACAAAGTAGGAAACAAATTTCTTCGCTTCTTCCTTTACATCGGAATCTTCACTGACAAATAGCCCTACACCAGGACCACCGACATGACTGTTTAAATCCCCTTTTCCATCAACAGTCGGAAAATTAAAGAAACCAATTGAATCTCTAAACTCCTGCGGAACTTCTTCATTTGTTGTAAAGTTTGGCAAATCCCAGGAACCAATTAAGTACATTGCTGCTTGTTCACTCATAAACATACTTTTCGCTTCCTCATCTGCCAAACCGTTGAATCCTTTTACAAACGCATTCATTTCAACTAAATTTTGCACTTCTTCCGCCGCCGAAACTAAAGCTGGATCTTCAAAAGTTCCAGAGCGATTGATTGCGCTCGTTAGTACATCCGCACCGCCAATTCGATCCGCTAAATACATATACCAAAGAGAGCCAGTCCAACGGTCTTTATTTCCAAGTGCAATCGGCGCAACCCCGTTGTCATTTAAAGTTGTAATAATATGTTTGAATTCATCATAGGTTTTTGGCGCTTCAAGTCCATATTCTGCGAAGATTGCTTTATTGTAGAAAATTGTTGCGATGTTTAGTTCTAGAGGTAATCCATATGTCTTCCCGTCAATAGCATAGGCCTCAGCTGTGCCTGCTACAAAACTATCATTCAATTCATTTTCAAGAAGATCATCTAATGGAGCAAATTTATTGCCTTCAACATAAGGAGTCAAAAAACCTGCAGCCCAAGTCATGCCCACATCAGGCAATTCATTTGAGGTAGAGAGGACCTTCAGCTTATCTTTGTATTGTTCATTGCTTAAAACCTCCAATTCAACCTTAACACCTTCATTTTCTTTCTCAAAATTAGCAATAATTTCATTGACAATGGTATGATGTGTTTTTGAGCTGCCTTCTGGCCATAAATGCATAAACTTAATCGTTTTCGTATCACCTGAATTGCTAGATACATTTTCACTATCTGTGCCTGAGCAACCAACAATGATAAAAATGGCAGCAATTAAGGTGATACATAATGTAATCGCTTTCTTTTTCCTCATACATAAACCCCCTAAAAAGTGTATGATGCTTATTTCATAAGCTCAAAGTTAGAATAACAAAGAACAATTCGTTTGTCTAGTGGATAAACTAAGTGTATAATAAAATAAAATAAGCTAGTTCTTTTTCTCTACATCTATAAAGATCGCTGATTTAATAGGCATTTCTCTAGGAAAAAGAGTTATCAACTTATTACGGATGTCGATTATTGTCAGAAAATATTGAACGAGTACGAACCATTCCCCTCATTCTAACTGCGTGCTAAAATCGAGCCGTATAATAAAAATATAAACTGAAAAGAAAGAGATGACGTTTAATGAAAACGTGGAACCAACATGTAGTCAAACAAGAAAACAAAACACTTGTCTTAAACACAATCAAACAGCTCTCCCCTATTTCAAGAGCTGAAATCGCCAATTTGACTGGACTAAACAAAGGGACCGTATCCTCCCTTGTAAGTGAATTATTAGAAGAAAAGCTAATTTACGAATCTGGTCCAGGGGAATCAAGTGGTGGTAGAAGGCCTGTTATGCTGCTTTTTAATCAAGTTGCAGGTTTTTCAATTGGAATTGATATCGGCGTCAACTACTTACTTGGAATTGTGACCGATCTTCAAGGAAATATACTCCATGAGAAGACGATTAGCTATAAAGATTTATCCTATGAAAAAATTATGACCCATTTGTACGATATTATTGATCAGCTAATCGAGTTAACCCCTGAGAGTCCATATGGAATCGTCGGGATCGGTGTTGGTGTACCTGGAACAGTAAGTAAAGCTGGAAAAGTATTGCTCGCACCTAATTTGAAATGGCGAAATATTGATTTAAAATCTGTTCTACAAGAAAAATACAATGTTCCGATCATTATCGAAAATGAAGCGAACGCTGGCGCTTACGGTGAAAAACTATTTGGAGCGGGAAAGGAAGCGAAAAATCTTGTTTATGTAAGCGTTGGGATTGGCATTGGAGTTGGATTGATTTTAAATAACCAATTATATCGTGGCAATAATGGCTTTTCAGGCGAACTTGGACATATGACGATCAACATCGCTGGTGAAAAATGTAGCTGTGGCAATAAAGGCTGCTGGGAGCTTTACGCATCCGAACAAGCATTGCTTAAAACAGCAAATACTGCCGGATTAGTTGCTACAACCGGTGGGGAAGTTACGCTCGATAGCTTATTAACACTTGCCGAATCTGGAGATCACATCGCAATTCAACAATTTGAACATATTGGAGAAAACCTTGCAGTCGGAATCAATAATATCATCAATATCTTTAACCCGCAGCAAATTATTATTGGAAACCGGATGGCATCAGCCAAACGGTGGCTAACAGAACCATTAGAAAAGCGCATGCAAGCTCGAACTTTATGGTTTCAGCAGCGCGATTTAGAAATTAATTTTTCCGAGCTCTCCACACATTCAGCTGCTTTAGGTGTGACCGCTTTTGTGGCAGAGAATTTTTTCAACAGTGATCTGCAAAAATTTTCTCAAGCACTTTAGTTCATCAGGAATGCACAATCGTTCGCGATTGTTTTCTAATTATAAAAAATAATATTTATGAGGTGGGGAACATGGCAAAGATTCAAAATCCTATTTTAACAGGTTTTAATCCTGACCCGTGTATTTGCAGAAATGGAGAAGACTATTACATTGCGGTTTCGACCTTTGAATGGTTTCCTGGAGTTGGAATTTATCACTCCAAGGATTTAAAAAATTGGCGTTTAGTCTCAAGGCCTCTCAATCGATTAAGCCAGCTAAATATGATTGGCAATCCTGATTCTGGCGGAATTTGGGCACCTGCCCTCTCCTATCATGATCAAAAATTTTGGCTGATTTATACCGATGTAAAGGTAACGGAAGGTCGCTGGAAAGATTGTCATAACTATCTTGTGACTTGTGACAAAATTGACGGAGAATGGTCTGAACCAATCCATCTAAACAGTTCAGGCTTTGATCCATCATTATTTCATGATGAAGATGGTAAAAAGTATTTAGTCAATATGCTTTGGGATCATCGCATCCACCATCATAATTTTTACGGAATTGTATTACAGGAGTACAGCCCTAAAGAGCAAAAACTAATTGGTGATGCAAAGGTCATTTTTAAAGGCACTGACATCAAATTAACAGAGGCTCCCCATCTATATAAAATAAATGACTATTATTATTTGCTCACAGCTGAGGGCGGGACAAAATACGATCACCAAGCAACGATAGCACGTTCCAAACATTTATTTGGTCCTTACGAAGTTCATCCAGACAACCCACTCATTAGTTCCTTCGCACATCCAAGAAATCCCTTACAAAAAGCAGGACATGCATCTATTGTAAAAACCCACACGAATGAATGGTTTTTAGTCCATTTAACCGGTAGACCGCTGCCACGTGATGGCCAGCCATTATTAGATCCACGCGGCTTTTGTCCACTTGGAAGGGAGACAGCCATTCAACGTTTGGAATGGCAGAATGATTGGCCCTATGTTGTTGGTGGAAATCAGCCATCCCTTGAAATTGATGGTCCTAAAATCGACGAAGTGATCTGGAGTGACGATTACAATGAAAAAGATGACTTCAACAGTCCTGAATTGAATCTTCAGTTTCAATCATTACGCATACCTTTAGGTGAAGAAGTTGCTTCTTTAACTGCTCGTCCAGGACATTTAAGGCTTTATGGCCAAGAATCGTTAACTTCGAAATTCACGCAAGCATTTATTGCGAGACGGTGGCAGCACTTTTATTTTAGAGCAGAAACGAAAGTCGCTTTTGAGCCATCAACATTCCAACAATCAGCAGGGCTTGTAAACTACTACAATACACAAAACTGGACTGCACTACAAATTTCATGGCATGAGAGGAAAGGGCGCATTCTAGAAATCATGACCTGTGATAATTTTGATTTTGATCAGCCCTTATTCGGTCAAGAAATTATGCTTCCATCTGAACTTGAATATGTTTACCTTCGTGTCGATGTAGAGTTACATGCTTATTTTTATTCCTACTCCTTTGACGGTAACAACTGGAGTAAAATTCCAATAAAATTCGAATCATACAAACTTTCTGATGATTACATCCAAGGCGGAGGATTTTTCACTGGCGCTTTTGTCGGGATGCAATGTCAAGATACATCCGGTCAAAAACGACACGCTGACTTCGATTACTTTATTTATCAACCTCAGTAACACAAATGAGCACCTGCTTCTTATGGTGCTCATTTTCGATTCTTTTTCAAAAAAGTATTTTAGCATGTCTCTATCGTCTTTTTCTAAACTTTTGTTTATCTCAATGTTGATTTAGCCTTTTCTAAAAAATTAAACATTGAGGTGAACAAAGAAAAAACTAGGAAGCATAACCTCCCTAGCCTTCGTTTTACTCTTCCTCAGAGCCGACTAAGAAATCTGGATCTAAATCCTCAAATTCCTCATCATCTACATCAAAGTAGTCTTCGTCATCATCTTTATGCTTTCCTGGATGAACTTCTACACATACCTTTGTTTCCCCAATGACTTCCACTAGAAACTCCCTCTCCACGTGTACAATGATTTTGTTTCCATTTGGGGAAATAACTGCTTCGACACAGTTTGGCTGCTGAAGTACTTTCACGATTACGTCGAGGTCGTCAAGGCAATCTGGGTCACGGTATTTTAGTTTAATAACGTCTGTATAGTCTACTCGTTCTGTGACAACTTCAGTTTGTGTATTATCATTAAAGGAGTACCAAACATTAATGTCATAGTAGCCGCAAACTTCTACTGTTTTGCCAACCTTTTTCGCCTCGTACGTATGGTTGATAATCCAACAACCTAGGATACTAGTTGGATTATTTTCTGGGCAAATCGTATGATTGGATTGGGTGAATTTTCGTCCTTTCGCTACGACCGCTTTTGTGATAATCTCTCTGTATTCTCCCATTGCGAGCGAACCCTCCTCACTTAAGTTTCATTTCATCCTATGCGGGATATTAGACTAGTGTGCTTATCTTTTTATGAATGTCTATCCTTGTCAAAAGCCTAATGACACTCCATTTATTAGGGCATTTTTTCATGAACTAAACGTCAATTTATCCTATGCATAAACCTAGAAATGGGTGAATGCAGGAGGATTCCTTCTTTACAGAAAAGATCACAATTCGAGGGTATTATGGTTTTAATCGATAAGCAAGAGTAAAGCGTGACATAAGGCTCCTGCTAATCCACTAAAAAGTAAAAAACCTCTACCGCCAAAAAACGGTAAAGGCTTTTTATACCTATTATTAATGATGATGTGAGCATTCTTTATTCTTTATTTCTGCTCCCGTTTCACCACTGAGCAGATTTCCCCCTGTGGAGGTGATAATTTCATCTGTTACTTTATTAGAAATCGTGGAAGCAACTAACTGGAGCAAATCATTCACATCACCTTGCGATTGCTTGAACTCTTGGACAACCGGGATTGCATCTAATTCTGCTTCAATTTTTGCAATCTTTTCTTCCGTTCTCTTTAATGCTTCAGGCTTTCCATAGTGATGAAGATTGACCGCTTGCTTTTGTAATCCTTTAATTTCATCAATCAATTTACGAACTTTTTCGTTTTCATGAATTTGCGCCTCTGCTCTTTTAAAGAAGTCGACTTCCTCTGTTTGCGCAATTAATGTTGCTAGTTCCTGTGCACGTGCTACAATTTCATCTTTTGTATATTTCGCCATATTATTTCACCTCGACTGGTTGAACTTCTTCTACCATCTCTCCATTTAATGACCAAGTCTTTGTTTCTGTCACCTTTACCTTTACGATTTTACCGATAGCTGTTTTTGGACCAACAAAGTTTATAAGTTTGTTTCTACGTGTATATCCTGCTAACACATCAGGATTATTCTTGCTTTCACCCTCTACAAGAACTTCGACAACTTGATCCTTATATTTGTTCATTGCTTGAGCAGAAAGCTCATTTACAAGACTGTTTAATCGTTGGAGACGCTCTTTTTTAACTTCCATTGGAACATTATCCTGCATTTTTGCCGCTGGTGTTCCCTCACGTGGAGAGTAAATGAATGTATATGCTGCCTCAAACCCAACTTCGCGGTATAAAGAAAGGGTTTCTTCAAACTGCTCATCGGTCTCATTTGGATATCCAACAATAATATCCGTTGATAATGCGACATTCGGGATAGCTTCCTTTATTTTACGAACAAGTTCAAGATACTGTTCTCTTGTGTACTTGCGAGCCATAATTTTTAAAACATCAGTTGAACCGGATTGAACTGGCAAATGAATATGCTCAACAAGATTTCCACCCTTTGCAAGAACTTCGATAAGGTGATCGTCAAAATCACGAGGATGACTAGTCGTAAAGCGAACACGAGGAATATCAATTTTACGAATTTCATCCATTAAATCACCTAAGCCATATTTCATATCTTCAAAATCTTTGCCATAGGCATTCACGTTTTGCCCGAGAAGGGTGATTTCTTGATATCCTTGTGCTGCAAGTTGACGCACTTCGTGGATAATTTCTTCTGGACGGCGGCTTCGTTCTTTTCCGCGTGTATATGGGACGATACAATACGTACAGAATTTATCGCAACCATACATAATATTAACCCAGCCTTTAATATTACCACGGCGCACTTTCGGAAGGTTTTCGATGATATCGCCTTCTTTAGACCAAACTTCTACAACCATTTCCTTTGACATATAAGCTTCTTGCAGTATGTTTGGCAAGCGGTGGATATTATGTGTTCCGAAAATCATATCGACTTGATTGTATGTTTTTAGAATCTTGTTAACGACAGATTCCTCCTGTGACATACAACCACAGACGCCAAGCAAAAGATCAGGGTTTTGTGTTTTTAAGTGCTTTAAATGACCGAGTTCACCAAACACCTTATTTTCAGCATTTTCACGAATGGCACATGTATTTAGCAAAATAACATTAGCATCTTCAACACTATCTGTCGGCTCATAACCTAGACCAATGAAAATTCCAGCCATTACCTCTGTGTCATGTTCATTCATTTGACAGCCATAAGTACGAATATAAAATTTTCTTCCTTTACCCATTCCAATAAATTCTTCTGGAATAGCAAAATCATTATGGTATTTGACTTCTTCTTTTCCTCTTTTTTTCGCCTCTTTTAAGGACGGGGGAACATATACAGTTTCAAAGTATTTGCTGTAATCCTTTTCGGATTTTTTGTCCGAAGAATTAGCAGCCTTTACTTGTTGACCTTCTAATCGTTGTTTCTCGTTCATTGAAAATCTCCTTTCTCATTAATGCATTTGTAAAAAGCTTCTTATCATTTTAGTAGATATACACACATTACTAAAGTATAAACCCTATAGGGATTGAATACAATAGGAAGCCCGCTTTTATCCCTTTAAACTTGGCACGAAACGCTCCAATGGCCACAAAAAACAACCTCAAAGTATTTGAGGTTGTTTCAGACTGTAGACAAACTCGATGAAAATCGAGTTTTCCTACAGTCTTTTTTGTTTTAGAATAAAGGTAGAAACAATACTTGGAGTGATGAAGATGCTTTCGAAACATAATTCCATTCAACGTGA
>NZ_JARGEJ010000800.1:0-291 GCF_029211245.1 Robertmurraya sp. DFI.2.37
GATGTTGCAGATATGCTCGGAATATCGCAATCATATATTTCGCGATTAGAGAAAAGGACTATCAAAAGATTAAAAAAAGAATTTAATAAAATGGTGTGAATTATTCGAATTAAAAAAAATCTAGTCTTGAGGAAAAAAATAAAAAACGAAAATACTAATAGATAAAGGTTTGTAAAGAATTTCATCTTTTTTTGCCCTTCTTTGTCTTGAGTGAAAGTGCATATTTTTCCTCCTCACAGGAGTTGCTGTACAAAAAACAGTATCTCCTTGAGAAGGAAAAATATGCACTTT
>NZ_JARGEJ010000801.1:0-291 GCF_029211245.1 Robertmurraya sp. DFI.2.37
GCCTGTGCCAAACTGGCTTTTGCAGAAAGCAATTGGTCTACTGCGCTTTGATACTCAAAATCGCTGATAATTTTCTTATCATACAAATTTTTCTTCTGTTGTTCGTTCAAAGATAGCGTATTGACATTCGATTTTGCCATCTCTACAGCAGCTTTTGCCTGACGTTCGGCAGCCGCATACTGTGTAGGATCGATCTGAAAGAGCGCCTGGCCTTTCTTTACCGTTGCACCTTCGTCCACACAAAGCTTTACGATAAAGCCGGAAACCTGAGGACGCACCTCGATATCCTGA
>NZ_JARGEJ010000802.1:0-291 GCF_029211245.1 Robertmurraya sp. DFI.2.37
GCATGATACCGTCGCTAGTCGCAGGATTTGGCGCGATTGCCGGCGCGCTCGGTATGACGTCGGGGGCGCTGTTAAGTAGTATCGCACGTTGGGGTGGAATCATAGCGGCGATTATTGCGGTAGGTTCGGCGCTCGTCATCGCCTATAACGAGGTCGAATGGTTCCGCAACGGCATACACGCAGCATGGGCGGGGATTGTGTCCGCTACGATTGCGGTAGGCGCTGCGATTAAAACGCGTTTGGCGAAGCGGTCGACTGGTCAGTGGGTAAGTTTGACGATTTTAAAACGTT
>NZ_JARGEJ010000803.1:0-291 GCF_029211245.1 Robertmurraya sp. DFI.2.37
TTTGTCTCTCCTTTACCTTTTGCCAATCATCATCCGTCCATGAGAATTTATGCTCAAAACGATAAGTAAAAGAAGCTGTCTTTTCCTTTGTATCACTATGAAATGCATATGGGTCAGCTTTAAAAAGTATGCGTCCATCTTTTGTCAAAATAGCAAACTTGTATAGTGAATACTCATCCAATCCCTCAATAAAGAGTTCCCATATCCCTGCATCTGTCTCCTTTTCCATTGGATGGGATTGAGGATTCCATTGATTTAAATCACCTACTACAGAAACGGAATGAGCATTAG
>NZ_JARGEJ010000804.1:0-291 GCF_029211245.1 Robertmurraya sp. DFI.2.37
ACGCGGATGTTTGCCGGACAGTTACTCATCCATAAATCTATTTTTAAAGGTGTCAGTATATGTAATAGCTTTTTCACTAACACGTTGAACATTTGGATTCTGTTGTAGTGCTTTATTCTCTTTAGCTGAAAATGTAATCTTACTCATGTTGTCTCACCTAATCCCCATATCTAGAAATTCCAGTATAATAAAAAATACCTGTAGATAAAACACTCTTTTTTTGAGTGTCATAACTACAGGTACCATATTAAAAAGACCTCTGTTTTTAATTTTGTTTAGCATGCAGAATAC
>NZ_JARGEJ010000805.1:0-291 GCF_029211245.1 Robertmurraya sp. DFI.2.37
CGATTTCTTGTTCAGAAAGCGTACAATCGGTGCTTAGAATGGCAAGCCATTCCCTCTTTTTATTACGGTTTTGAACGAACACGACATTAACTGGTACGCCATTTGTCATTGTGGTTGTGATAGAACGAAGAAGCCCTTTCTTTCCTTGAAGTGGCGACGCAGATCGATAGAGTTGTTTTAACGAAACCATTTGTCCATTCACGTTGTAGCGCTGTTTGGCATTTTTCACCATCCCTATCACATCAAGCCCTTGTTCAACGACAGCTTTAATAAGAGGTTGTTGCGTGAACC
>NZ_JARGEJ010000806.1:0-291 GCF_029211245.1 Robertmurraya sp. DFI.2.37
TTTATGAAAGAGTTCTTTGCCCCTGTCGTATGTAGCTTGGCTCACCTGTAAGGTGTTCTGGTTAATTTTCACCGACTCGTCGGCATAAAGTATCTGGATGAATATTTGTGCAATCTGCTCTTGCAAAGAGTTTTCTGTTTCGGCTACGGTAAGCCCTGCAATCTGCTGACTCGTCTTCTTTTGTTTGATGGCATTCAACCGTTTGTTACCATTCCACAATGTCCATTGTGCATTCAGACCATAGTTTCCATTATAAGTGGTTTTACTGTCACTACTGATGATTTCCGTTCC
>NZ_JARGEJ010000807.1:0-291 GCF_029211245.1 Robertmurraya sp. DFI.2.37
TTTGCGTCATTCGCGTTCCAATCTAACCGAATAAATGAACAAAACATGGAATTTAACTTTTGAGCATATGAAAATAGTAGTTTTAGACGGTTACGGATTGAATCCCGGTGATTTGTCATGGGAGGAGATGCGGGCGTTGGGCGAGCTGACGGTGTACGACCGCACGGCCCCTGCCGAGTTATTGGAGCGTTCTGCCGGAGCGGAAGTGCTGATTACAAATAAAACGGTGATTACGGCGGAGGATATGGCCGCTCTGCCTGCCTTGAAATACATCGGCGTGCTGGCTACGGG
>NZ_JARGEJ010000808.1:0-291 GCF_029211245.1 Robertmurraya sp. DFI.2.37
TTCCCGGTAAGAAGAGCAGGGATCCCGATCAATATCCGTAATACAAATGCACCGGCAGACAAAGGAACACTTATCGTAGAAGCAACATGCTATCAGCCGAAGTACACAATTACAGGAATCGCCGGAACAGATGGATTCGCTGCGATCACAATTGAAAAAGCGATGATGAACTCAGAAGTTGGTTTCTGTCGTAAAGTACTTCAGGTATTTGAAGACAATGGTGTTTCTATTGAGCACATGCCATCTGGAATCGATACAATGACAATCTTTGTCCACAAAGATAAGTTTGAA
>NZ_JARGEJ010000809.1:0-291 GCF_029211245.1 Robertmurraya sp. DFI.2.37
CTCACCTATCGATGCCTTTGTGTAGTGCTCGGCCATGTCTTTCTCCCTTTTTTCAAAAACTCGACTATTCAAGTTTTCCAGTTTTCCAATACCTTGGTTCTCAAGCCGCCATCAACGCGACCGTGAGCGCCGTCAACGCGACCGCCGCCGCGGTCGTCATCCATGCAACGAAGGCCCAGCCGACGGCCATCCCCGCGGCGGCGAGGCTCCCCTTGGCCGCCCTGCGGCGCAGCGGCGTCCCGTCAGCGGCCTTCCAGCGCGAGGCCGCGATGGCGGCCACGTCCGCGAGCG
>NZ_JARGEJ010000081.1:0-14894 GCF_029211245.1 Robertmurraya sp. DFI.2.37
TTTGCATGTGAAAAATGTGGGGGTGAAATGTATCCTGAGTATTATAAAGGGGTACATGGCATAGAGTACAAATTATCGGATATTCTCTAACCATGAAAAGGACCGGGCTATGCCCGGTTTTTCTTATGTTCTTGGTGCAAATTCATAATTACTTGTATCCTTCATTAGTGTAAGGCTCATTGAACATCGCCTAAAAATCTACACCAACGCATATATAACATACAGAAATAAAATGGAGGTGCTTATGGTGGAACAAAACGTAATTAAAGGCGGTGGTGCTTCGCAAGTAATTGAGGTCGCAACCTCGCAATTGACGGAGCACAGCATTCAGTCTGAGTTATCACCGAATATGAATGAAAAGGCTTGGCTAGTGTTTAAAGCAGGCATCGCAACTAACGGAATACTACAACCGATTGTAGCGACGAGGGGCTTTCGAGTTATCGATGGTAAACACCGGCTAAGAGCCGCGAAAGAGTTAGGTATCGAAAGTGTACGAGTTGTCTTTGAGGACATTCCCGAGGACGACATTGCAACGTATATTACGGAAACAAAGCTAGGTCGTGACGACTTAAAAAAAGGACAGAAGGCTGCGATCCTAATAAACCTATATTACGAAGACGAAAGAAAAAAAGCAGAAGAAAGAATGCGATTAGGCAAAGCGATAGACCCTACTGAAAAAATTCAGGGGGGTTCAGAAGGGGAAGTTGCGGAAATTATAGCGAGAAAAGTGGGAATTAGCTCTAGGAATGTGTATTTTCTTCTAGCAGTAAAACGCAACCGACAAGACCTATACGCGAAAGTATTCGACGGCTCATATTCAATCGGAAAGGCTCATGCGGAAATGAAACGTGACGAGCAACCGCAAGAACAGCCGCAGGAAAACCCGATAGAGTCTGAGAGAAAAAGAATAAAAGAATTAGCCGAGCACGAATCAAGCCTACCGCAAATTGACGAAAGCCGACCGGCTCACGAATTGAATAACCGTTTAGTCCAAATGCGTAAAAAGGCGCTTTCACTTACCGTTGAAGTGTTGGACGAAAGTGAAAAAATGAACGAAGCAAAACCTGAGGTCAAGGAAAGCGCAAGAAGTCAATTATTGACGTTAACAAGGTCGTGCGTATTAGCGCTTGGACAAACGGCAGACAGTGACGACGATGCAGAAGTATTAGCGGTGATAAATGAATTATTAAATAAACTAAGTGGAGGTAATTAATATGAAAAACATTAAAACTACTAAGCAAATCGTAGGTAAAAAGGTATTTTCCAATTTTGAAAAGATGGTTACTCGCGAACATTTTACGAAAGGATTACATTTAACTAGAATCGAAGCTGCTGCGGAGATTGTTGAAGAAATGCCGTTCGTAACTCTGCCTTTACGTGATAAAGGAATTATTCGAAAAGGAGAAGGTAACGCTCACTTACTTCACACGTTTAGACCAAATTTATGGGCGCAAGATTACGCACACGAAATTGGTGAATTAGGTAAAATGACTGTTACTACCGCGATAGAAAGAGCGAACGCATCGGTGGAGTATGTTCTGGAGACATCCGCAAGTATTAGTAGGACTTTAAAGAAAACAGGTACAAGTGACTATGATTTCTTTTTGGCTATGCGTGAAGCCGCTATGATTGAGTCGGCATATTACACACGACTAGGTGGTGGTGAGATGCCGGAGCAAGCACGAAAGAAGATTGACGTTGCGTTGATGCGCCGTGCTCTAAGAAACGAAAGTATGTTTAAGACTATACTTCGGCACGCAGGAGTATCGGAAATAGACGGATTAGCTTTATTACAATTCGCGGATGAAATAGATTTAACTGAAATTCTACAAGAGATATTGCGCCTTGACCCATACTTCAACCGAAGAATCGGGCAAGTTGAGTTATTCAATGAAATCAACTCCGAAGAAAGCATAAAACTTAATCATACGAAAACTGACCGTTTTGCAGAAGAGTTACTTTCCCGAATGGCGAAAAAACATCCTGCGCTATTCCGCAAGATTGCTAAAATGACAGGATTTGGAAATATCGCATAACGAAAGTCTAACGCATTAGGCAAGCGCTTGACATTCGAACATCAAAACGGGAGGTGCTAACGACACATGACGCAATCAAACGCATACATTCGCACAGGGCAGACCCGCACAGGATTCTCGCTCATGTTCCACGAACTATTCGACTTATACCATCCGTATATCGGCGACAAAGCAACGTTGTATTATCTGTATCTATTACGCTATCGAAATAACGACGTCGCAAGTTTCGACCAAGGCAAGGCGTGGAACGGACGGAGCAAGGTAACGGAAAAGTTTCAACTTTCATTCTCGACGCTGCCGATACTCGACGAAATCCTCGAAGCGAGCGGACTCGTCACGATTGAGCGCAAGCCTAGCGGTCGCGGTAAGGATAAAATTATTTACATCGTACATGACCCGTTAGAGCGCGCACAGTTTCGAGAACAAGAGACGCAAATTGCCGAAAGGTTGTGCGCAGTAATTGCGAAACAGGGCGGGTCAATCGGCAAGTTACTCGGAAAGGAGAAGGGCAGTAATCTATCGGCGTGAAGATTAGCTCTACGGTGGCGGAGATTTAACTCTACGCTAGCGTTAATGAAAAAGAATATATTAAAAAGAATTCTTTTAAAAAGAATAAATACATTGCGCCAATTCCATTTCATTGCATTGTCGCTGCGCTTTAATAGATTAATAACTTTTCGCGAAAAAGAAGCGTAGCGAGTACGAACGATAGTGAGTAGTCGCAATGTATTTAAATAAAAAGGAGGAATAAACGAATGAACAAAGTAACTTTACCACGCGAGGTTGCCGAGGTTTTAGGAGCAGTCAAAACGGAGTATTCTCTATTTAATATTATCGAATCTTTGCGTTATTACGGAAAAGGTCGTAAAAGCATATCGGACAGCAGACTCGAAAAATTGCATGATTGGTGCGAAGAGGACGAAACGACAAAACGCGAGGATTTGATAATAACCGCACTCGTTAACGGTTACGAAATCGAACAGTCGCCCGAAGATAAGCTGCGCGAGTTGTTTGATATGTCGAAATATCGACGTTCGATGCTACCGGATCCTTTAGACCGCGCTCTATATCGCGGGCAAGTAATCGGAATTATAAAAACGCTAAACATCCTCGGAATCAAAATCGAAGGCATCAACGCAGATTCCACGCCGAAGGAGGCTGACGAATAATGGCGTATCCTCGCAGCGAACAAGAAACGACGCTCGTATACGAAACGGAAACGAACGAATGGCGCGCATACTCGACCGTGCCGAAGCACATTCGCAAACTCCAATCGCTAGTCGACGTCGACGTTCTCGAAGTTGACGACAACGGAAGCCCAATCGCAGTCAAGGCGGTGCTGACCGATAAGCAAGTGGCGATGAAAAAAGAACGCGTGTATACGGAGGAACAGCGCAAAAGGATGGCGGAGCAAGCGCGGCATTTGCGCCCGAAAACGACGAGTACAGCCGAAGAAAAACGGATTGATTAATCGCGCTAGACTAATAGGTATCGGCGGGCAAACAACGGCTGAAATGCCGATAAATTCAAGCGAAAGGAAGGCGGTAAAAATGCGTACTTACGAGGAGAAGGAAGTAGTACTAACGAGGATGGAGCGGTTGCCGCTGTCGGTAACATGTAATAAATGCGGTAAGACTGCCGGTTTACAAGGCGAGGATTACGAACGCGAGTGGGGCGCTAATGAATTTCAGCGGTTTTCACTGCATTTTGGGTACGGGAGTCGTTACGACATGGAATCGTGGGGATTCGACTTATGTGAGGACTGCTTAACGGAACTAATTCGGACATTTAAACACGTTCCGGACGGATTTGGCCAAGACTGTCATCGCGCTAAGTATCCGCAGATAATGTTCGAAAAATGGAAAGAAACCGGCATTGTTGACTTAGAAGCAGGCATGACACCGGAGGAAATCGCAGAAGATGGCGGAAGTATTTACGTTGATATTGAGGAGGACGAGTAAATGGAACGATTAACTGACGCGGAATTACAAGCGATAAAGGAGCGCGCGGAAATGGCGTTAGATTCCGGACCAGGCAGCAGTGAGGACACACGTATGATGATAAGTGCGAGAAAGGACATACCTAAGTTACTAGCGGAGGTCGAGCGGTTGAAGGAAGAGCACGGGATTATGGTAGCCGCAAATAAGCGAATGTATGACGACCGTTATAAGTACAAGGACGCATTAGAAACGATATTGGAAGGCGATGCTGAAACATTATCGGACGTTATTAGAATCGCAAAGGCGGCGATTACACATGACCGAACGTAAACCACCAGCGAAGGCAAATCCGAGGGACTGGCGCAACCGCAAAACGACAGAATGGACGGTCGCAACATTCCAAGCGTACTTAAAGGACGAGCACGAACGACGCTACGGCATCGCCTACACAACGAGAAACTACGGCATTGAAGGACGCTGGCTCAAGACGATGCTAGCCGAACACGGGGCGGAAGTTTTGCGGGCGTTTATTGACGCTTGCTTCGCGGAGTATCGCCCGACGGCGCAGTACCCCGGACTCAACTTTGCGTTCATGTTTACGTATCAGCGGGCGCGAATATTGCCGAGAGTGTTGGCGGAGTTCAAGCGGGCGAAGGAGGCGAAAGAACGACGACAGGAAATGCAGATTGACGAAGACGAATTGTTCGATTGGCTTTAATTAAAAACGGGGAGGAATGCGGAATGGTAAACATAAATTTTTCGGAAATGAGTTACGACGAATTGGTATCGCATGTAGATGACGCAGTAACAGCGTTAAGACGACGCGCCTATTACGAAGGCTATCAGCAAGGTAAATTCGACGAACAAATGGGCGCCCTCATGACAACCACAGCGCAAGCCCAACGCGACGCAATCGTCGAGCAGGCGAAGCGCGATGTGGCGGAGTTGAAATCCGGCTATAACAACGCATTTTATAGAGTTAGAGGGATTTTCGGTTGCAATGCGAAATTTATCGTAAACGCGGAAAAGCGTACAGTTGTTGTACTACTTCTAGGTGTAGGTTCAGGTAAAGTTCGCGCAAAAGGAATCGCCAAGTGTGCGCCGACCGATTGCTTTAACGCTCACATAGGCAAGGCAATTGCGCTTCGCCGTGCGCTAGGACTCGCAGTGCCTGCGGAATATTTAAACGCGCCACAGCCGACGGAGGTGCGTGAGGGCGACGTAATTGACGTGCTGTCATACGACACTATCTCCGTAAAAACGAAAAGCGGCAGAACCGGAGAGATAGCGGTTGGCTCTGAGCGTAATTTTATCGAGAAGGGTTATGGAAAGGTCGTCGATGATACGCGTGAGTAGATTCGAGAAATATGCCGATTTAGAACATACTATTAAACTATCGAAAGTTAGGTGATATACTAACCTCAAATAATTCGAAAAGAGGTTTTAGACATGTTCACAAACGCAGACGCAGGGAGAATATTACAAAGAGTAAGAAAGGATGCAGGGTACACGCAAGCTGATGTTGCCGAGTTATTTAATTACGATACAAGTGTGATAAGCAAGCTGGAAAATGCGAAGATGTCAGTCATGTTTAACTTATATATGGACTGGCTTAAGGAGTTCGGCAGAGATGATATTTTGGCTCTAACTATCATGGGTGTTCCGGCAGACACCGTACTAAAAGTATGCTTTACCGAAGAGTACAAGGAAAAACTTGAGCATATTAAGAGTCAGCCGCCAAGCCCTGAGGCAATCGAAAGGCTAAACAAATTGCGGAAGAAATACGGATTTGTCGACTAGCAACAATAAAACGGAGGTGACGCCGAATGGCAAGCGTAAAAGGACTAACGACATGTACGATGGAATTTCACCATACAAGAGGCGGAAGGTGACTGCGAATTGGAAAATGCGGTCGAGAAAATCGAGGAAATCGTCGTCAACGGAACGTACACACTCCGAACGTACTATAAAACGCGAAACGAAATCGACGATATTTTCGGATTTTGGGCGGAGGAATCAGAATGACAATCGTACAAGCCATACGAAATCTAACCGAAGGCAACTCATCCGCAATCGTTAGCGCAGTAGGCAGGCGTTATACGACTGCGGAATTACAGCCGAAAATGATAGGCGAGCAGGCTTGCGTGTTTAATCGCGCAGGCATGACGGAAACCGAACGGAAAGGGGCGTGGCGTGTTGTTCCGCAAATGGAAAGAGAGTGACTCTCGAAAACTGCGTGCGTTAGAAAAAGAGTTCGAACTAATAAAAACCGATCACCAACTACTACGAGCAGAGATTCGCTCATTGAGGCGTAAGTTGAACGAAAAAGAAATAACGCACACTCAGCGGATTAAAGTAGAAGTAATTAAGCCAGTCGATTACGACGGGTGGTTACCGTAAGGGAGGCGATATGATGACGAACACACACGAAAATACTCATGCGCAGCACTGCATACTATCGGCGCAATGTAAACTCGCAAACTCACCGTCATGCAATCGCACGTGTTCGCACTTTATCGGCATGCACGGAATGACCGGCAAGTCGGGACGCGCGGGGCTCGCCAATGTGCCGGCTGATTATCGGCTGACCACGGCAGTAAATTCGCCAGCGCGCGCGAGTCAGACGGAGGCTTATCGATTAATCGACGCTTATATTGCGACATTTGAACGACAATTCTCGGAAAACTCGGGACGAATTAAGTCGCTGTACCTTTGGTCTGCATCACCAGGCACCGGCAAAACTACGACGGCAAGCGCCGTGCTAAACGAGTGGTTAATCGCACATTATATCGGCAGTATCAAGCGTGGCAAGCAACCGATGCAGCAGCCGGCGTATTTTTTGGACGTAAATAACTGGCAGACGTTGTTTCTCGGCTTTAACCGCAGCAATGTTCCGCAGGACATCGCCGAGCAGTATAGCCGTCCGTATTACCAAGCGATGGAGCGCGCGAAGCTTGCGCCGTTCGCTGTTCTCGACGATATTGGTGTGCGCGGTGCGAGTGACGCATTTAGGGGCGATTTGCATACGATTATTAACTACCGCACGGCTAACGGACTGCCGACCGTGTATACTTCGAATCTAGCAATCGAGGATATGGCGCAAGTGTTTGACGCAAGGCTATACGATAGGATGCGAGATATGTGTGCTACGATTGAATTCGAAGGTAAAAGTAGGAGGGGAATGCGGAAATGAGTCGAGACGAATTAAAGGAGAAACTTACGGCAGACGGTTACGAAGTTGCTAACGTTGTTAGCGTATGGTCAAACGGCTCGAAAATTCGTAGATACTCAGGTCAGGGTGAAGGTAGCGTTTGGCATAATCCTAAAGATGGCTATCGTAAAATGTACGCAGTTTTAATCGAGGATAAGGAGGCGACCGAATGAAACCGATAAACCCGAAATTTGCGTTCGGCGACCGCGTCTATGTTGCCGGCTATTTTCCTCGCGTGTTCCAGGTCGACGGCTACCGACGCGAAGATTACGCATACCCCGACGAGCAATGGACGGAGTTAGTTTACGAGTTGCACGACGTCGTAACTGCGGAATGGCTCGAGGCGGATGAGAGCGACTTGACGCCGGCGGGAGAGCAGGCGTTTGATGCGACCGATTTAATCGTCGGAATAGATTTCGCGACGTTTTATAGTTTCGGGCAACCGCGCAAGCCGACCGCAAGGGAATTGGCGGAAAGACGCAAGACCGAGCGGAAGGAGCGCGCCGAGCAAATCGATAACTTGCTAGATATGCGCGAGTGGTACCGGAAGGCGTTGGAGCGAACGAATGACGAAGCGTATGGTGAGCGGATAATGGCGATAGATGCGGAGTTGCGGAAGTTAACACAAGAGTAAGGAAGTGAATTAAAATGTTTAATTATTTCAAACGACTTATGTGTAAATATAAAGGTCACAATTGGGAGACTTACACTGTAAGTATGGGATATTGGAGCTATGACGTTGAACAAGCTGGATATTGTAAACGATGCGGATATGATACGCATGGAAAATATGAACCGAATTTAAACAGGGAGGTTCCTAAATGTCCAAAAAAATGAAAGAAATTTATCGTACTTATGCTGACACTGAGGTTTCGGTATTAGCAACGAGCATTCAGTGTCCATATTGCGGAATGGAATGGCAAGAAGATGATATGAGTGAATGCGGAAGGACTTATGAAATCACTTGCGATGATGAATGGGAATACGGTTGTGGTAAAACGTTCAAAATGCACTTTGACGCATCATAATAAGCAATATGTTTCGTTCCAGAAATATGAAGCGACATAAAAAAGGAGGAATTTTATATGAAATTAAGAGATGCAACAGCAATTGTAATTATGGATGCTTTAAATGACAACAACGGAAACATTGGATACGAAGATGTAGCTTTAATGAGTAAGGCTAGAAAGACAGCTCTTACAATGAAATTAATGGAGTCTGATGAATTTTTAGATCGTCTTACAGATGCGATTGAAAGTACAATTTTGGAGCATTTGGAAAACTATGCTGAAGAATACGGAATTGGAGAGTAATGTCTCTTTCCGAGTCTTTAGCGAAACAAAATGATAGAAAAGTAAAGCAAAGGAGGTCGAACGCATGCACGAAGCGCAACTATTATTCTCGAAAGTTATCGATTCAAACGACGTCGCCGCGCTAACTCGTTTCGGCATCACCGAGCGCATGCTACCGACGGAAGGCGATAGACAGGTCTTTCGCTTCATTAATGACTATGCAACGCAGAATCGCGGGCAGGCGCCATCATACGCAACAGTAGCAGCGGAATGTCCCGACTTCGTTTATTCGCCACAGGTCGGCGACAGCTACGAATATTTGACGCGTAAGGTTAAGGAACAATCGGCGATGCTCGAATTCGTAAAATTGGCGGAAAATGGGCTTCCGCAAAAATTCGACGAACTCGGGCGCAAAGATATATTTTCGCTATTCGACTGGTTGCAATCCGAAGTAGAATCGATTAAAATAAGAACAAACGTTCGTGAGACACTCGGAACAGATTTGCGAACAGTTGGCGAAAAGTTTATGAGCGAATATGACCGACGCAAAGCCGGCGAATCGTTCCGCCTATGGAAATCGAAGTTCGACTTCATTAACCGGTCAGTCGGCGGCTACGTGTCGTCGAACGTGTACACAGTTTACGGCAAGTCAGGGCGTGGCAAGTCGGTTGTTACGCTCGAGGAAGCGCTCGAAGCCGCAACGCAAGGGGCGAACGTGCTTATTTGGGCGATGGAAATGGGATGGTTCGAGGTGTGGGTGCGCATATTCGTCAGCCTAAGCGGAAGGCAAGGCGTAACTACTGCGAACACTCACGGCATGGACTTGTCGGCAGGCTTCGACTCGAGCGAGGTTCGTTACGGTAAGCTAACGCCTGAGTTCGAAACAGCGTTCCGATTCTTCGTCGACACCATTAACGAGCAAATCCCCGGCAATATTACGGTGCGAGCGGTAGACGACGAGGACTTTAACAATCGCACACTGCGCCAACTTGAAGCGGACATCCTTGCGACAAAAGCGGACGTCGTCGTGCTAGACCCGTTTTATTACCTCGATTATGAGCGCAATACGAGCAAGACGGCGGGCGGCGACGCGGCTGAAACCTCGAAAAAGTTGCGGCACCTTGCAGGACGGACGCAGACCGTTATCTTTGCGATTACACAGGCGGACGAAGGTAAGCAAACGGAGGACGAGGAAGGAAACCGCGAACTACAAATACCGGCGCGCGAGGACGTTAAGAAAACGAAGCAACTGCTCGAGGATGCGTATCTGCTTATCGGAATCGATACCGACTACAAACAAGGGCGCGGGCTTATCGGCTTGAACAAAGGGCGCGATGGCGGCGAGGGCGAAGTCGGCGAAATTTTATACATTCCGAGTGTGGGCGTTGTGCGCGAGTTGGAAACGGGCGAAGCAGTAGCGAGTCATTTCGACTTTTAATATGATAAGAGAGGCGGTGGCGAGAATGATAGGCGGACAGATAAAAAAGTTCCGTATGGCGGCGGGCTTAACACAACAAGAGCTTGCTCGCCTTACCGGATATTCACAGCAAAGAATAAGTAAATACGAAAAGACCGGAAACATCGATTATAAGTCGTTGTGTCATATATGCGACGTGCTTGGATTGGAGATAACGCTTACAACTAAAATGGCGGGAGGCGAGCGCATGTATGACGACAATCAAAATACGCAATCAGTCGGTTGATGTCGACATTCGCGAAGAACTCGAGCAATTTGACTGGACAAGGCCGCGTTGGACAAGCGGTAAATTAATCGCGGCTAGTCCGTTCCGTTACGATAATACGCCATCCTTTTTCGTCAATCTCGAAGGCATGTACGCAGGAACGTGGGCGGACAGCGGGGCGTACGACGAGGAATGGGCGAAAGGTGGATTCGTTAAGTTGCTCGCGTTTTTACGGAACGAAACGTACGAAGAAGCCGAGGACTATTTGCTCGAGTTATACGGACGAGACTTCGATAATGGCGACAAGATTACGCTAAGAATGCCGAAACTTAAGGCGAGGGACACACGGGCGATTGAATTATCGCCGACCCTCCTTGCCGTCTATTCGGAAGATTATTCGTATTTGGCAGGTCGCGGCATCATCGAAAATGTACAACGGTTAGCGGGCATACGATATGACTCGAAAAGCCGAGCGGTTGTAATCCCGTGGTTTGACGCAAATGGACGATTACGTAACGTTAAATATCGAACTGTATACGGAAAGACGTTTTGGTATCACCGTGGCGCAACGCCAGTACGTGAGTTAGTTTACGGAATCGATAGCGTTTGGAACAATTCGGCGGAGGTGGCGGTGCTGGAAGAAGCGGAAATTGATGCGCTATGCTGGCGAACAGTTGGCGCGTATGGGATTGCAGTGGGCGGCGCTACGTTTACAAATAAACAAGCGGACATTATCAAGCGTTCGCCAATTAAAACGCTATATATTTCGGGGGATAACGATAAGGCGGGTCATAAATTCGCTTCGCAAGCATTCGACAAATTACGGAGGTACGTCGATATACGAAAAATCGATAAGCCGCAAGGGATTAAGGATACGAACGAGGCGCTGATGAAAGGGGAAAATATCCAAGATTTTCTTGATTCGTCGATAAATGTCGACAAATTATGCGTCAATATTACAAATATTACGATATAATTTATTTATATTGGGGTGTTTTTATACCCCGCGTCCGCAGGTGACCTCCATAGACCACCTGCGACCGACGCTAGTTACGTCTATATTCGTATAAATCATCAATTTTACAATTTAACACGATTGCGAGTTTAGCTGCTGTTAAAATATTCATCTTAGTTTTGTTAGTCTCGTAGTTGCCTATTGCTTTATGGTCAATATTAACGAGTGCCCCTAAATCTCTCTGTGACAGTCCTTGCGCTTTACGTCGGTCGCGAAGTTTACATATAACGATAACGTCCAATGTAATACCTCCAACGGAGAGCGCCCATATTTTACTTTTTCTTAATTGCAACAACTTTTTCTATTGGAACATTGAGATATAAACAAATTTTTTCTATTGTACCAAGAGAAACATGCTGATTCTTGCGAAATTTCGCTGTAACCGAAGAACTGAGCCTAACAGCATTTTCAATTTCTATTAAAGATGTTTCTTTTTCTTCAATAGTTTTAAATAACGGTTCATATGAAATCATAAAAACACCTCACTTTTACCTTTACAAAAATAAAGGTTAATAGTATTATTAAATATAACAAAATTATACAACATTCCCAACATTTTCGAAAATTATTTTATATTTTTAATATAGTTGGTGCAAAATGTCAAAGCGTTGTATCCTACTTTAGTAGTTAAATAAAAAGGAGGTTAAGTAGATTTGAAGAATAAAAACTTAATATTTATTGAGGAGGCTATGAAGCACCCAGAAGTTGTGAGGCTAGTTTCAGAAGCTTCCGAAAGGATTTGGTACAAACTGAACGATGTTACCTCATTCGAGCATACATGTTACAGAAACATCGGAATTGCGTTGAAAACTTATGACTATATGTCGTTAATAGGTTTGGCTACAAGGATAATTCGAAGAGCGGAAGCTTGGCATATTAAGAATCGAGGGGCTACCCAAACGATTTCTATTCAATCTTTGGCAGAGGATGGTGGAGATAATGGACAAGCCTACGAGGTGGCGGATTCCACCGAGGATATAGAATCCAAAGTATTGAATAAAATTAGACAAAAAGAAATCGTCACCAAGATTTCTCAAGGTGACGAAAGAAAAAAAGTAATCTTGAATCTTTGGTATACCGGATACATAAATGACTCTGAACTTTCCGTAGTTTTGGCAGAACGTTTCGGAAATAAAACATCAGGTCATAGAAGGTTTATCCAAAGGTTCAAGGTAGAGTGTCAAAGAAAGTTGGCAGCTATCTGACACTCAGAGTAATTATAACACATCCCCATTAAAAAATTGGCATTAAAAATGGAGAGTATGGTTCAGAGTGAAAGGCGCTTAGGCATTACGTCTTTCACTCTGAATATCGAAACACCTATAAAAGATAGGTTTGTTTGAGTGCGTCTATTTGTTGTTACTTCATATCTTATTATAGCCAAACAACCTAACGTTGTAAACAAGTTTGAACAAAATTATTTACCATATTAAGAACGGTTTACACTACGAGGAGGTTATTAATATGAAAAAACGCCGTCGTATCAATACTTGCGACATACTTACGAAATTAACGAAAGTAAACGACGAATTAAAATTTCGTTCTTTAGACATATATGATTCCACGGAAGACCGCGCCGATTACATAAAAGTCGGTCCGATAAAGGCGGTGCGTCTCGGATGACAGTTTCGGTAACAAAGCACGCAATGGAACGGGCAGCAGAACGTTTTAATGTGCGCTTGAACGCTGCGGAGGATTGGATTAAAGCGCGCTTTCGAGGCGCAAAGTTTATCTCGGATATTATAGCGGACAATGGCGACGGTGTACGGCGCTTGTTCGTCAACGATGGCGTCATGTTCATTCTCGCGGAATGTTCCGACAAAATCATTACGGTCGCTAAGCCGTATAAACATTCCGTTGCCGATAAGGTTCGGAAAACGGTTCAGCGCGAACTTGATAAAGCAAGGCGCCAGGCACGCAAGGTCGAACGTATAAACTCGATTAAGATTGCGGAACTGGAACTCGTTGTTGCTAATCGGAAATTGAATCAATTAAAGGCGCGCAGTCCGAAAGTTAAGGCGATTATTCAAGGTCAAATAGACGAATTAATGACGCAAATAGACGCATTGCATGGCGAAATAATCGAAGCCAAGCGAGAAATGACTCGCACGGCGCAAGGAGTTGCGGCTTTTCTATGACGGAGGTAATCGGAATCTATTCGTTTCTAATGTGCGCCTATATCATCGGCGCGGCGTGGAAGGCGAGCGGCGAATAAGCCGGCGCCGGCGTCCGTCGGAGGTTATTGAGGCAGTCGTTAAGTAATTCGGTCGCCACATTACGCTAATAACGCTGATATGGTTTCGACTTGCTATTCGATAACTTGCGACGGGCGTGGGACGCCATGCTCGCGAAAAACCCGTACGGCGGAGTTGTGGTTGAGTCCGTACCTATTGAAACGCTGGCAGTGCGCCACAACGCACGCCGCGAAGGGTTTGGACGTCCGGATTTGCTGAGCGGACTGACGGGCAAGGCGGTCAGCCTGCGTCGGCTAGCGTTGTCAATACGGAAGGTTCGGGGAACTGGCCCCGGACGCCTGCCTGCGTGCCACGCGGGTGGGAAAGACGTATTGAGGGCGCTAGCGGGCGCGGGAACTAAGGTAATGCGTCATTGCCGAGTATGCTTCGCTACCATTTTGCGAAGCTGAAACGCAAGGGCATCGCGAGCATTACCGACGATGTATTGACGCAATAATGGGCGTAATCCCCTAGCGCAGTACGTACCGATACATCCTGTCCGGCGCTCGACAAATTAGCCGAAAATAAAAGGAGGAAAACGGATGAGTCAATATCAAAGCGGAGCAGATGCGCTAAACACGCTCAACGACACAAACGAAGGCGGGGGCGGGGCAAAAACGGAATTTACTTCGTTCAAAAGCGGTAGTTCGTTCATGGTCAAGGTGCTAGGCACAGCCGACTTAATTTCGTTCTACAGCTACGGTATTTACAAGCAAGTCAACTCGTTCGTGGCGGCGAACCCGTCGAAGAAATCGGCGAAAGGCTTTCCGGTCGAAAATTTGACGCCGTGGGACAAAGCGTGGAAATATCACAAGGACTTGTCGGAAGATTTCAGCGACCACCACGGGCAAGAAGCGGGCAAGTATCGCGCCAAGCAACGATTCGCAATGGGATTTTTCGACTTAACGAGCGGCGAGCCGATTATTGTTGACGTGTCAAAGGCGCAGGCACAGGCGATTCATGCGGTCATTAAGAAGTTCGAAAAGAAACTCGGCAAGGTGGCGTTCGAGTTATCGAAGTCGGGTAGCGGAACGACTACAACGGTCAGCCTAACGCCTGTTATCGATATGGACGACGAGTTAACGCCGGAACAACGCGCTAACTTCGATAAAGCGCCGGACGTGTTCGACATGTCGCTGTTTGACGGACTGCTTTACGAAGCAGACGAGAAGGAGCAAATCGAGTTATTGGTAAAGGCGGGCTTTGACGTGTCGTTAATCGGACTAAGCGCAGGCGAGCCGGCGCAAGCGGACGAAGACCCTACGAGACAATTCTAACGGAGGTGGGCGAATGAAATACGTTAACTATTTTTTCGCAATTTATTGGGCGGTGTTATTTGCGCTATTTGTTGCGGGCATATTCGAGCCGGACGCAGTCACGATTGGCTGTGCGCTACTTTTATCGGCGTTGAATTTCGTCAACATGAACAGCGTATTGGAGGCGAGATAATTGGCACATATCACAGAAATAGTCGGTAAATACTC
>NZ_JARGEJ010000810.1:0-291 GCF_029211245.1 Robertmurraya sp. DFI.2.37
GGGAAAGAAATTCTCTTTCCTGCCCATTCCTTTTTTACTATTCAAGGGAAGGATACAGTGGACTTTTCTTTAGCGGATGCGGATTATAAGGTAGTGACTTATATCGATTCTGTAGGCTGTACTAGTTGTAAGTTACAATTGCTTCGCTGGAAGCTGTTTATGCAGGAAGTTGATTCAACGTTGAACCGTCCGGTTCCCTTTGTCTTCTATTTCCATCCGAAAGATATGAAAGAACTGCGTTATATTACCCGTCGTGATGCATTTGTCTATCCTGTTTGTTTCGATGAAAAG
>NZ_JARGEJ010000811.1:0-291 GCF_029211245.1 Robertmurraya sp. DFI.2.37
TACCATTTCACCACCCATGAATTGCATTAATTCAGGAACCGATAAAATATCTTGACTAATTAACTGACTATTAACACTAGCACTGTGCCAGTTTCCAACTTGGCCATTAATATTTTCAACAGAGACTGTCCGCTTTCCAATTCGTTTAGAAATACTTTCAGCAGTTGTCGTTGAATTGGTCAAAATATATAAAATATTAGAACAGTTGCTTTCAATAGTTTTAGCTTCCTGTTCGTTATAATGAATTTGTAACTGTTCTAGATTTTGTACGACAATATCAAACATCATATT
>NZ_JARGEJ010000812.1:0-291 GCF_029211245.1 Robertmurraya sp. DFI.2.37
CATCAATTTCAGGATCATTGTGCAGTTTCTCCATAAGGGAAGTCATCATCACCTTGTCGTTTGCTTCGTATGCCCATACCTCGTATGGCATTTCCTGTTCGCCGTATTTTCTTATGTCAGCCTTACGGCATTTCATGATGGAGTGCTGGAAGTCGCAGTCTATTACCACAACCCTAACACCCTTCGTCACCAGATAGTTGGCAAAGGTGACGCAAAGGGTAGTCTTTCCTACACCTCCCTTCTGATTGGCAAATGTCACTATAACCGGAGTCTGTATCATTTCAAGTATTG
>NZ_JARGEJ010000813.1:0-291 GCF_029211245.1 Robertmurraya sp. DFI.2.37
ATCCTTCCGAGTTCCTTCATGGCCTGCGGAAAGGAGCAGTTTTCCACACGCATGACCAGATCCACCGCCCTGCCATACGTACCGTCCCCAAAATCATACCAGCGGTTCTCCTCCCTGAAAACCTTGAAGCTCGGGGAAGTATCGGAACGGAAGGGGGAACGGTACATGTCATAGCCGCCGTACCGTCTGGACGGCTCGTAACCGTAATGGGAGAGGATGTCTCCCAACGGGATTGAATTGGCTTCCTGTGATGTCATGGTTATGTCGCTTTAATGGTATTTTCCGTTTGAT
>NZ_JARGEJ010000814.1:0-291 GCF_029211245.1 Robertmurraya sp. DFI.2.37
GGTAGTAGGAACTCTGGTCGCACTGGCCAGCCTGATAGTAACCATTGCCAAATAAACAGAATTATGAAAGAAGACTTATACGACGACCTTTATCTGGAAGAAAAAGAAGAAAAGACCGATTTCAAAGCGATTCTTTTCAAATACGCCATCCATTGGCCCTGGTTCGTGGCATGCACCCTGCTGTGCATAGCAGGAGCCTGGCTTTATTTACGTTACACCCCGCCGGTGTACAACATCTCGGCATCCGTCATCATCAAGGACAATGACAAGAACAGCAAAGCAAGCAGCGGC
>NZ_JARGEJ010000815.1:0-291 GCF_029211245.1 Robertmurraya sp. DFI.2.37
TTCAAAAAACGGGCGTCTATTTTAGAAAAACGGACGCCCGTTTTTTGAAAACAGATATCCGGAATCCCAATACATACTTGTGTTTTCAAATGGACATCTATTTTTTAGTAAAAGATTCATAATAACTATGACGAAAAAGAACTTATTTACATTAGTCTTATGCTTATTCTGTTTCGGAACCACAACTCATGCGCAACGTATCCCCACATTGGAGGAGACCGTATACGGAGGACTGATCAAGACAGAAGGCGGAAGTAACGTGAACTGGATGAAAGATGGAGAACGTTATTC
>NZ_JARGEJ010000816.1:0-291 GCF_029211245.1 Robertmurraya sp. DFI.2.37
TATTAAGCACGGCCCGCAATAAATTATCCGTATTGATAATCCCTTTCATCAACACGTCCGCATGTCCCTCACGTATCAGCGAAACAGCTTCCTGGGCTGCTTTATCGGGACTTGTCGCCTCGTATACTTTCACATGATCCGGATATTGAAGGCGGATATATTCCGAGTTCAGCAAATGGGGCGTATCCGCCACCAATAAGAAATCGGCAAAGCCTTCGTGCAAACTGCGGGTTATAACGTATTCGGTATGAGGGTCATTGGGGCAAACAACCACCACACGTTTCCGCTCCT
>NZ_JARGEJ010000817.1:0-291 GCF_029211245.1 Robertmurraya sp. DFI.2.37
GTTCCCGACTGTGTGCCTTGGGTAATGGACCAGTTGCAAATACTCAGCCTGGAAATCCAACGTATGCCCAAGAATCCCAAACACGAGTTCGGTCACGTGTGGGAATATCCGTACCGCTCGGTCTGTACTATTTCCACTCATGACATGTCTACTCTGCGGGGATGGTGGGAAGAAGATTATGAACAGACCTGCCGCTACTACAACCATGTAATGGGACACTGGGGAGAAGTTCCGGTTTCAGCCCCGGGATGGGTTTGCGAGGAAATAGTACGCCACCATCTGGAATGTCCG
>NZ_JARGEJ010000818.1:0-291 GCF_029211245.1 Robertmurraya sp. DFI.2.37
TGCTCAACGAAAAGGGAGAATGGGAACAATTTACCGTTATCGGCAAACAGGTAGTGACTATCGGAGAACTGGAAAGGCTTCTTTTGGCAATGAAGCAAAAGGGGTTCAACCAATACAGCCGTGAGGAATATGAAGAATTAATGTCTTCATATTTGAAAAAGTGAAGAATTAAAACCTTCATTACACATTTAAATACGAAAACAGGATGAAAATAGGATATGCCCGTGTTTCCACCAAGGAACAACATCTGGATATGCAACTGGAAGCGTTAAGAGCTGCCGGATGTGAGAA
>NZ_JARGEJ010000819.1:0-290 GCF_029211245.1 Robertmurraya sp. DFI.2.37
CCGTGCGCCCTTTATAACTTAACCATTCGGCAAATGATCAGCTACACATCTCTTCGTCATCTTCACTCGTCAGCATCCTCACGTACAGACTACGTACGCTCCGGTACTTCCTCGCTTGATTCCTCGACTTGTTTGCCTCTCATTTCCCTCAACTTTCGGCTTCCGATAAGCGGCGCATCTCTGCGTCAGCTCCCTCTCTACGCTCCTCACGTATCCATTCCGTACGCTCCGGTGCTCGTTCGGTCGCTTCCTTGATCTGCTTGCTTCTCGAAACCCTCTTGTTCGGCTTT
>NZ_JARGEJ010000082.1:0-14442 GCF_029211245.1 Robertmurraya sp. DFI.2.37
GTTGTTTAAATTCTTCGGTAAATGTTCGACGTACTTTTCTTGTCATGTAGATTCTCCTCATAACTGATTAGTATAGTTCATTCTACTTGACCTTAAAATTTCTGTCTAACTAAGTGTAGCCGATCCATTGCTGTGATAAAAAGATTTTCTTTTGTGGAAAATTTTCGATATAATGTTACTTCCGCAACTCCTGCTTCCTTTGCTACTTCCTGCGTTGTCGCTTGAAATCCCTTTTTGGTAAAGACAGAAATAGCTCCTTTAAATATTTGTTCCGTTACATCCCGCAACTCTCATCACCTACATTTATTTTTAGTATAGATAAAACTATTGTGTTTGCTTTATCTGGGGTAGCGTCAGGAAAATGCGGATTTACAACGTTAAGGAAATCAAAATATAAAAAGTCTAATTTCTCGGTGTTATAAGTGAAAAATTAGGCTTTAGTTACTTCATTAAAGCGCCTGATTGTTGAAGACTAAAGTTTTTATTCACCAAGAAAATTGATGTGCTCTTATCCTAACAAATTTTATTTAGGACTTACATGTATGCCTTCACTCTCTCGCCAATCTGCGTAAAGTATACGCTTTACATTATCATATCCATTGGTAGTTAATTGGTTATCTAACCACTGTTGATCAAATCCGAGTTCATGTAAATTATCCCATAAAATTTCCCCATCTATAATTAACGATGTTGGGAGGTCTACTGGACTTTCTGGAAGATTGAGATCTTGCTTGTCTGGTTTTTGATACTTGGATTTTAATAATAAACTTATTTGCCCATTAGCTTCCAATATACCGTATTTGACTTCGCGAACTGAAAAGACATTATTTTGACGGAGTATACTCAATACTTGATTTACATCCAATTTGTTCTTTGTAAGTAACTTTCTGTCCATAACACCATCTCGAATGATGATGTTAGGATTGCCTAATAAGAGAGAACGTGTCGATTTATTTTTTAGAGTCATAAACTCTATTCCCAACATAAGAAACGTCCACAATCCGATGGCATATAAAAAATGAAAAATCCCTACCTTATCTTCATAAATGGTATTTCCTAAAAAATCTCCAAGTACTAACACAAAAACTAAGTGAAACGGGGTTAACTGATAGATGGATGTTCTGCCTGTTATGATAATGATAAAAAATAAAGTTGCAAAACCAACGATGACTTTGATCGTCAGTAAACCAATATTAACTTCTTCCAAAGTTTTTTCCTCCAATTTAAATTTTACTTAGTTGTAAGATCTTGAGGTTTAGATAAAGAGGCTAGTTTTAGTATTAAAGCTCGAGTTACAATTCCAACAATGATGTAATATATGAATGAATATCTGTATCTCCACTCCAAATAATTAACAAGTTTGACCCACTCGCAAAAGGGTTCACCTATATAGGCATATGTTAGTGCCATAATGATCTGGGCTAAAATAAAAGATTTCCATGTTCTAAAATATTGATATAACAACATGTAAGCTACAGGTACCATTGAAAAATCAAAAGGAAAGGCCCTAGGAATAAAAGGTAGGAATGCAATGGGGTAATCCCAAAAACTGTATTGTGCACCAACTACATCTAATAAGGTTGTTGTCAAGATAATTATGGTACCAAATAACAAAATTTCTAAAATAATGTCTCGTTTAACAAGTTTAGCCCATATAACCCAAGGCACAACTAAAAAAACGACTAGTATCCACCATTCCCAAGTTAAAAACTCATTTTTTAGCCAACCATTTAATTCTAAATGATAGAGCTTATCTTCTAATAAACGTATTTCCTTAAGATTTTCAAATATATTATCTATTGATATCACCTCTATATTTAAATGAAAAGGTAACAGATATTTTTGAATTCAAACTCTTTGAGCTGCCTTTTTAGTATTACCGTTTTTTAGTAATGAATTTCCATCGTAAATAAGAAAAAACCCATGTTGGAAGTTCTTATAATACACGGGTTTTCGACTTTTTTTCAAATAAGTCAGAAATATATTAAAAACAAAGTTAAATCTAGATTTAAGATAGAACAATAAAAACAGGATACATCAACTTATAATAATGGAGAAAGCAGACGAGCACCTTGTTCAACAATGCGCTCGGTCAGGGATCGTTGCAACAAGTCTTCCATTCTTAATGGTACAGAATCAGTAAGATCCCTCTCGAACTGCTCTGTGAGTTCCCTTGCCACATCAGCACTGTACACGACTTGACACACCTCATAATTCAGGCGAAAACTTCTCATATCATAGTTTGCTGCGCCTACTTCTGCAATTTCCTCATCAATGATCATCAGTTTCGCATGTAACATTCCTTTATTGTACTGGTAGATTTGGACCCCAGCTTCTATAAGTTCCCCGTAATAGGTACGACTTGCAAAGCCCACGCTTTTTTGATCAATGTGGCGAGGAACCAGCAATCTTACGTGCACACCACGAGCCACAGCTGTCTTTAATGCCATGATAATATCTGTTTCTGGTACAAAGTAGGGTGTTGTTATATCAATAGTCTTGGTCGCCTGTGTTATGCATATAAAGTAAGCTTGACGAATAACTGGGGTAGGAATTCCAGGGTTTCCTTCCAACGTATGGATGTACGCTTTTTGCAATGTCCCTGTCTTTGGGTATATGTCCATCTCTTTACCATCTATGGTGCTCAACTCTGACCCCAATTCGGCTGACCATCTGGAAAGATCTACTCTTCCGATTGGATTGATTTTCGTTACCTCAGATTTTGTTTTCAGATTTGTTTTCGATTTTATCCGTTCCGGCACAGCAATATTCCAATGAACGTCAAAGACAGTCTGCAAATCGACTGATGCTTCTCCTGTTATTTGTAAATGAGTATCCCTCCAGAAGCCAACGTCAGGATTCAATCCTGTATATTCATATCCTACGTTCATGCCACCAGTAAAAGCTTTCTTTCCGTCGACCGTGACAATCTTACAATGATCCCGATAATTCCAATTGGATAAAATCCAGGGAAAGCGTAAAGGAAATATTGTCCGGCATTCTATCCCTGCTTCCACCATCTGAAGGATTTTTTGACGCGGAAATTTTTTACTCCCCCAACCATCTCTAATAAAACGAACCCGCACTCCGTTTACTGCTTTTTCGATCAGCAGTTCTGTGATGAGATTACCTATTTGGTCATTCCGATAGATGTAATATTCCAGATTAATGGTTTTTTGGGCTTTTTGTAGGGATTCGATGAGTTGTTCATATTTTGCTATTCCATTGTTTAGTACTTGAACTTTGCCGACTCGAAGCCCGCCTACAGTAAAATACCTTAAAGCATCGGCGATTATCGATGCTGAATCACTATATGTATCAGGTAACTTATCAGACTCATTATGAGAAGAGGTCAATCTTTTACGATGAATAAGCTTGGGCTTTGATATGCTAAGATATAGTAAGAAACCAATGACAGGCAAAACAAGGACGATTACTATCCAATTCAAAGCTTTGGCTGGCCGACGAACTTCCCAAATAGCTATGAATAACATAAAGAACGTATTTAACAGGTATAGATAAAAAATCCACTCCAACTAAAATTCCCTCCTTAGTTTTTCCATTATCATGTACAAACAATGTACACCATGTAGAAGTTTTATAACAACGAAAAGCAACGGTTTCAAAAAGGGATTATTGCCTTTTGCTTTGGGCATCTTCCAATCCATTCTTTACATTAATTAAGCCACTACCAAATTCGTGATCAGTTCCAGGGATTCCTAAATCATAAGTAGAATTCTTAATAATGTCTATTACTTCTTGGTTCGTTAAATTAGGGTTTACTGAAAGCAAAAGACCTGCTAGTCCTGCTACATGTGGTGAAGCCATAGAAGTACCTGAAAGGGCAGCATACTGCTGGTTAAAATAGGTGCTCGGAATTTGAACTCCGGGAGCTGCAACATCGATATAATCTCCATAATTTGAGAAAGGGGCACGTTGTCCCGTGTAACTTACGGCGGCGACACTTAGAACCTTAGAAAAAGCAGCTGGATAGCTCGGCTGCATAGTATTTTCATTTCCTGCTGCAGCAATCAAGACAACATTTTTACTGTATGCATAATCGATTGCCCCTTTTAAAAGGGAAGAATACTGATAATTGCCTAAACTCATATTAATGACATCGGCTCCATGATCCACTGCCCAAAAAATCCCTTTTGCTATATCAAAGGTCGTCCCATGCCCTTCGGCACCCATTGCTTTTATAGGCATTATTTTGTTATACCAAGTGATGCCTGCAACACCTTCATGGTTGTTTGTTTCCGATGCAATGATTCCTGCTACATGGGTGCCATGCCCGTTGTCATCATCAGGGAAATTATTATTCAACAGTACATTATAACCATTTGTAATTCGTCTTCTCAAATCAGGATGGTCCAGATCAACGCCAGTGTCTATAACAGCAATAATGATATGTTCATCCCCTTTGGTGATATCCCAGCCTGCTTCTGCTTGAATTGCCGATAAGTTCCATTGGTATTGTTCTCTATATAGCAAATCATTAGGAAGTCCAATTTGATTTTGCAGATAAAGATAATTGGGTTCAGCAAATTCAACCATAGCCTGTCTGTTAAAATATTCAATAAGTTCCTTGGTCGAAAGCGTATTAGAACGAAAAACAATCGTAGAATTTAGCTTTTTAATGATAGTGCCATTTATCTCCTGTGTTATCCTTTTTATTTCCTTTGTTGAGGGAAGAGTCTTGAATGTAACGTTTACTTCTTTCTTAATATAATGACTCTCAGTTTTTTCATTGTGTTTAATTAGAAAAACGGAAGGATCATTTTTTAATTGATTCTTGATGGTTTGACCCATGGAAAGGCTGTTTATTTGAAGAACATTTTTTTCGTTTTCAACATTTTGGACATTGGTTATAGGAGGATTAAATTTGTTTTTGACAGCAACTGTTTTATTTTCGGGATTCTCTTTGTTTCTTGTATTTGGTACTATGAATAATAACCCTATGGATAGAAGAATAAGTACGGAAACAGTAACCAATAAGGACTTTCGTAATTTTGTCATGAGACACCTCTATAAATTTGTTATTAGAAAATGCTGCAATATAAGTATTAAATTTCTTATTAACATCCTTGAATCTTGATACATAAAGAACACCGTTTGTTCTCAAACGGTGTATAAACTTATTCATCAATAGTATCTGGATCTGTTGCGTCTTCAGGATCTTCAATTGGTTCTTCTGTATCAGGGGTGACATTATGTTCATCAATAGTATCTGGATCTGTTGCGTCTTCAGGATCTTCAATTGGTTCCTCTGTCCCAGGAGTTACATCCTCAGGTGGTGGATTATTATCGTCATCTCCATTATTACACCCTAATAACAAGAAAATTGAAAGAAAAACCGTTGATAAAAATTTCATCCACTTAAGATTCATCTTACCGCCGCCCTTTCGATTGTTGTAAATTCTAAATTATTTTCTAGGTTGGTTAACAACTAACCAACCTTTTGTCTCGCATAACTATTGTTGTTTTACCTTGAGTTTATTCTTCTTGAACACGTGTTCTTTTATTGTATTACATTACCTCTATATGGATCTTGACTTTGCATGTAGTTAGAAAATTGCTGAACCGATTGTTGAATAGTTTGTGGAGTTTCTTTTTCCAAACCGTACCATCCGTTTTTAAACATTAAGTTATATAGATTGCGGTGACAGTCTTCTGTTTCTTGGGAAACAGACGCTATTGTACGATACAACGATTCATGGCTAGCTTCTTTTAATGCAGTCGAGTATGAGGAAGATATATATTTTTCCGTAGTTAAGGCATCGTTTAGAAAATCTCTATCGTTCATTTGCGGCGTCTTAGGGACTGGTGTTTCAGGATTTTTAATCCTGTTTGGAGTATTATTTTCCACTATAGTTTCCTCCTTATTGATTCATATTTTGTGAAGGTTGAGTTACATACTGTTGCATCTGTTGAAGCAGCTGTTGATAGTGTCGATCATGCATTTGCCCAGCTTGTTCAAGTGCTGCTCTTACTTCGGGATTTTGACATTGTTGAGCGAAAAAATGCATTTTCTTCATCGCAAGTAAATTCCAGCTTAACATATCGTTTACATAGAGATGATCCTTTGTTGACATTATTTCAGGCGGTTGTGTCATTAAAGCTTGTGCTTGTTGATTATTCATACCCGTCTGCATTTGTTGCATGATGTTTCCTCCTTGTTAACAATGTTGTAATCACTTTGGTAGATTGCCACACAGCGGTCAAAAATATGCAGGTATTTTAGACTAGTTTTAAAGACTCCCCCACCTCTAGATAGCATTAAATACTCCCCACCTATACGCAGGTGGGGAGTATTTGTGGCTAAACTAAATATTAATTTATACTATTCCAGATTCTGTCTAGGTCCAAGGCAACATATATTTTATCACCATTAATTTCCTTATGTATAATAGGATTGGAAAAATACTGATTTATATTTTTATTAAATTGCTTATACCTTGCTCGTGGTTTTGGTCCATATAAATCGTTTCAGGATAGCCCTTATACATACTCCGTCTACCTCTTTTTTAATTTTATGAAAAATACAAACTGCATCAATACTCCATTTCAAAATAAGCATACCAGTCTTGCTTCGCGAAAAGGAAAATCCCCCTCGAATTGTAAAACAATTGTACTTTAATCAGCTTTTACAAAAGTACAACCGTCAAATTTACCCTATTCTCTCTTCCTTGATTTTTTTGCCAAGAGTATTTTTTCCAAAATATAATAAAAATATAATTCGAATTTTAAAAACTTTCTATGAATAAATATTTCTATCTTCAAACATTCTAAGAAAGGTTTCAAAAAAAAAAAACGAGTCGAAAATAAAAATGGAAATATGAATCTATCTTATGACATTGATGTTGCTCTGGTGGATGAATTAGGTTCTGTATGTGTAGGTGACACGGTATACGTGAAGGATGATGGATTGAAAATTTTTAGCAGTATGAGGGTCGTACAAAGAGAGTATGACGCAATTAACCTCAAAAATCAAAAATTAACATTAGCCAACTATACAAGCGATATATCAGATCTCTTTCTTTCCATCGAACGCAGCGTCGTAAAAAAAGACACCTTGTACAATGGTGTGAAAATTAGTGCGGAGAACGGTCTTGAAGTGTTTAGGTCTGATGGAAAGGTTCGGACAGTTTTAAACGCGACAGAAGGCATTAAAATAGAGAGCGACACCGGCGAAGGGTTGCAAGAAGTTTTTTTTGTTGATACAGACGGTAACTTAAAAACTATACGATTGACCGCGCAGGAGCTGGTAATCGAGGATGGAAATAACAGAGCCCTTCTGGATGCAAAAAACAGGATACTTTATCTCGATAACTTTGATGTAATCGTCGGTGAACTAATGGCAGAAAGAATTAAGACTGAGTTACTAGAAACTGTAATGGTCACTGCGGATGATGGTTTTATCAACGATTTGACGGTTAATCGTTTAAAAACATTGGTTGATCGAGGAACTGATTCGGTAAACTATATTGACATACACGATAACATCGCGGCATGGATAACAGGAGAGAAAATACCAGGGAGTGAATTTCATGTACAAAATAGCAAAGGGCAATACTTATTTTGGGTTGATGAATCAAAAAAGCAGATCACAACAAGAGAAACAGAGTTTCCTGTCATTGCATATCGATTTAATGAACTGGTGAAATTGAAAATTCATTTCAACTCACAAGACCCGAACGATATTCCGATTATCGAGCTTGGTGCAGGGGATGAAAACGGACTTAGTAAAGGTTATATCTATAAAGATACAGCTGGATTACATCTAAAATATCTTGATAGATATAACACGGAAAAAACGATATCCATGACTGATGACGGTATTTTAATAAACGGAGAAAAAATAATAACACATGTTGAATACGGGACACTGTATGATAGCGGGGTATTTTATTTTAAAAAGCCGTATACTACTTCTCCTACTGTTTTTATACAAGGCGGAACATATTCATTTATAAAAGACGGAGAACTATTTACAGGTCTAAATGTCGATGTGATAGATGGAATATGTAATATAGCTGTGTTTGGGGGGTGATGCTGTGTTTAAACAATTTCCGCTTGGTGGATACAGAAAAAAAGCAACAGGAGTGACAATGATTCCTGCATCTGGTATAGGAGTCTATTCATTAAAACCTGTACACAAGTTGAACTATATTGAAGGTTCCACGTGGAGCGGTGATCAAGAAATAGGACGGATATATTATGATCAAGTAGTTAATACTCAACACACAGAAGGTGTTGCGAATATCAAAATATCAGTCGACCAGCTAAAGAAACACCTTCCAAACTGTAAGTGGATTGCTCTTGTTGTCGGTTGGTTTTTAGATTTTAACACCAAAGAATGCGTTCCAATGATTGAAACGAAACGGAAGGAAAGATTGGAAGTAATAAACGTCGACGGTGAGAAATATTATCGTACAATTTTGGAAGATGTTATTGTTGACGATGATGAATATCGGATGAAAGTAGAAGAAAAAACAGTGTTTTATGGTGAGGAAAGTGTAACTTTTTTGGCTGTTACGTCTAGCCTTGATGACTATTGGAAGGTCGGGAATTGGACGCGTGAAAATGCTAGGCTTATATCTGACGGTATGTATGGAGAGACACCGTCGGATATTGAGGTGTTAGATGCGATACGTTTCTTTAAAGAGCAAGGGTTTAAAGTGTGTTTTTATCCGTTTTTGTTCGGTTATGACACGGACAAACCGTGGCGCGGGCGGTTGCATTTCAACTACGCTGACGAAGTCAATGACTTTATGAGCAAGGATAACGGATTCAACAATTTCATAAAACACTATGTCGACCTGCTTTCAACGCATAACGTCGAAGTCGACGCGTTTCTAGTCGGGTCTGAAATGCGCGGTCTAACCATGTCTGCCCCTCCTACATTTCCAGCAGTACAACACTTGATCGATTTAGTGATGTATACGAAGCAGAAGTTACCTAATACAAAAGTGTCATATGCGGCCGATTGGTCAGAGTATCATTCTGACTATGCGACTGGTATTAGGCATCTCGACCGATTGTGGAAGTATTGCGATATGGTATGTATTGACGCATATTTCCCTTTAACAGAGTCTCATACTGAGAACTTTTATGAAATTTACAATGGCTGGACAAGTGGAGAGCATTATGATTGGGTTTATAGAGACGCTGAAAACGGCGATTTTACTAAAATCACAATCTCTCCTGAATATGCTTGGAAAAATTTGAAATTTTGGTGGGAAAACGAACATTACAATCCAGACGGAACAAAAACAGACTGGATTCCTCGTTCAAAAAAAATTTGGTTCAGTGAGCTTGGATTCAGTTGCGTTCATTCGGCTACCGTGCAACCGAACATATTTGTCGACACAACGTCTGTTGAAGGAGGATACCCTCGAGGCTCTACGAAAGAAACTAATTTTGTTGTACAAGCAATAGCCCTAGACGCATCACTTGAATTTTTGCGAAAACAAGAGTGGCTTGAAGAAGTGTTCATCTGGACATGGGATGCACGACCATATCCTGCATTCCCGCGCGACCCGTTTTGGACAGACGGCGTCAACTGGGAAAAGGGGCACTGGATAAACGGAAAATTTGTGAGTGATGAGGTTTTATACATTATGTAGAGAGGTGAAACACATGGAACGATTCGATATCATTTACAAAACTGGTGCGGCTGTGATGGGAGGTGTGGTCGGGTATTTATTTGGAGAGTCAACAGGACTGTTACTCGTCTTATTTTGGATGGTTGTCATTGATTACGTTAGTGGATTGGCTGCTGGTTACACAGAGAAAACTTTATCAAGCAAAATTGGATTCAAAGGTATTATTAAGAAGGTTATGATTTTCATCATGGTTGCTCTCGCTCATCAAGTCGATAGTGCACTCGGGACAAGAAATATGTTCCGAGATGCGACTATCGTTTTTTATATGGCCAATGAATTGTTGAGTATTTTTGAAAACGCTGGGCGTATGGGGGTTCCCGTGCCAGATCGGTTGACCCAGGCTGTTGAAGTATTGAAAGGGAAAAGTAAGGAGGCAGAGAAGAAATGAAAATTATATGGGACAAAGGACACGGCGGCAGCGATCCTGGTGCGGTTGCAAATGGATTGCAGGAAAAACAGTTGACGCATAAAATCGTGGAATATGCAATGTCTTACCTCGAAGAGAATTACACAGGCTTTGAACAACGTGCCACTCGTGCAGGAGACCAAACATTGACTCTGTCTCAACGCTCTGATATGGCAAACGCATGGAGTGCAGACGTATTTGTCAGCGTGCATATCAATGCTGGGAAAGGGACAGGATTTGAAATATATGTACATCCTAACGCATCGCCACAGTCTATCGCTTTGCAAAACGTGCTACACGATGAAATTTTGTCCGCAATGCGTCAGTTCGGGAATGTCACAGACCGAGGCAAAAAACGAGCCAACTATGCCGTGCTCCGCGAAACGAAGATGCCGGCCGTACTCACGGAAAACCTGTTCATTGACTCGAACGATGCGAAGCATTTGAAAAACGAAGCGTTCCTCAAGGCGGTGGGCGAAGCTCATGCGCGCGGAGTGGCGAAATTCTTAGGATTGCCGCAAAAAACAAAGCTACAACCGGAGCCGAAACCACAACAAAAAGCGTCTGACAAAAAACTCTACCGCGTGCAAGTCGGGGCGTTTAGCGACAGAAAAAATGCGGAACGACTGGCAGATGAACTGAGGGAAAAAGGATACCCAGCGACTATTGTGTAATGAATAAAGCCCTTCTCGTTCGAGAGGGGCTTTAGTCTTCCCATACTTCATTCATCAATTCCTCAATTTCTCTTCGAAGTTTTTCAGTTTCTTTTTTATCAACCTTCACCTCAATGATGACAACATTCCCGACATCTGCTTCTTTCGGAAAAATAGACTTTGGAAAGTCTATAGTTTTTCCATCAATCTCAACAACAGCAAATTCACCTTCAAAACGATCAATAATTCCTTTTAATTTTTTCATCCTCTTTTCTCCGTTTTTATTGATATTTTCATTCCATCACTCGAAATAACAATCGAGCCATGTTTATCTGTACGATACACAGTAGCTTTTACGTTTTTAAGACGGTTTAAAACCTCATTTGTCGGATGTTTATATGAATTCTTTGCTCCTACGCTAATAACAGCGTATTTAGGTTGAACTACCTTTAAAAACGCATCAGTAGTTGTTTCTTTAGCACCATGATGACCTACTTTTAATACATCCACTTTGGATAGAACTTTTTTAGCTAGCATATCTTTTTCAGATTGCGATTCAGCGTCACCAGTGAACAAGAAGTTTGTTTTGTTGTAATTAATATGAAGAACTGCACTCCAGTTGTTTAAATCGCTTGTTTTATATTCCTTAACAGGACCAATAAATTTTGCTTTTATGCTTTTGTCTTTTAAAGGTAAAGTAACATCAAGTTTAGCCGTTTTGATTGTTAGTTTTTCCTTTTTCACGGCAGTAAGAAAATCTTTGTAGGCTTGTGTTGTGTGTGAAACTTTCGGAGCATAGACACTTTCTACCTTGAAAGCATAAAGAACTTCGTCTAATCCTCCAATGTGATCGGCATCTGGGTGTGTTGCGATCATTACTTCAATATCATCTACTTTCTGTTTTTTTAGATAAGCAACCACATCGCTACCGTCCTTGTTACCGCCGTCAATCAGAATGTCCTCACCGTTAGGAGCTTTAATGTAAATACTATCCCCTTGTCCCACATTGATAAAGTGAACAGACAGTGTTTTGGTGGCGGCATTGGATATTGAATTGGTTGGAACGAGCATAAAAACGAAAGTCACAATGATAGAAAGTACAGCTTTTAATTGCCTCATAGAAATTCCTCCCCCTTTTTGATACAAGAAAATTATACATATATTTACCGTTTTTATTCGGTTTTTTAACTTGGTTATTAATCTATCGTATATTTCTATGAAAGTCAAATATTTTTTTAAAAAACTTGGTTTTGTTATATATCATTGTTGATTTTTGGATATTTCGTGTGAAACCAAAGTTTTAGACGAAAGGAGCTCAAAATCATTGCAATCAACCATTCTGTTTAACAAAGCTATAACAGAATTGTTATTTTTAATTCGATCAACCGTAATGACGAGGTGAAGAAGGATATTGTTCATAATATAGTCATTTACATAGAGATTGAATTTCTCAAGGATGGAAACGATTTCATCTTTCAGTGTGAAAACATCATAGTTTGGAAAAGATTCATGAACAGCTTTTAAACTTAAAAATTCTTTGGATGTTTCTTGTAAAATAATGAAACTCATTAATCTTCGTTTTTCTCTTTCCCCACCTACTAAAATAAGGGTATCCTTCTTGCGGCGAATTTTTAAAGGGTATGATTTAATCATCTTATTAGCCTGAACAATGTCATTTTCAATTGATGACACACTTAGAAAAAGTTTATCACTTAAGTCAAAAATATTTAATCCCTCTGAATGAAGAATTAATTCCTTTAACATTACTTTGACACGGTTTACTGGAGAAATGTAATCATTGTCTTTACTTACTTCTCCTTTATTCACTAACTGATAACCTTGTGGCGAGGAGGTGATCACAAGCTGCTCCTGGTTAATTTCATTGACATACTTTCGAATCGTTCTTGTAGATACTTTAAAATAATTCGCCAAACTTGTAGCAGTACACCAATCATTTTTGGATGCTAAATATTGAATAAAAGCCTCAAATCCATGGGTTTCATCGATTCAGGACTCAGTAATGATCATTTTACCACTAATTTTAGTGGGTTCATTGGTAACGGTTGTTTCTTTATTGAATAATATCATTCCAAATATGCCGGACTTTTCATTGATAAATAGCTTTTCATTTGGTTTGCTTGGTCTATTGGTTTCTTTTTTAATTCCTTACTTCGTGATGGAGAAGAAGGGACATAACAATAAAAAAATTATAGCTGGAGCAACTGGACTTGCATTATACCTAATGCTTTTGTCCCCAATTGTAACAGAAGATGGCAATATTACGTTTATTATTAGCCGATTTGGGGCTACAGGAATGTTCCTATCACTTGTTATAGGCCTATCAGTTGCGGCCGTTATGAACTTAGCTTCAAAGAAATCCTTTTTTTCTGAAGATAGTGTAATTCCTGAATTTGTTATTGTCTGGTTTGATTCGTTAATTCCTATTACTTTATTGATGCTAGCAGGTTGGACGATTGCAGTTCCGCTAAACTTAGATTTCTTTGAGGTTGTATTAAAGATATTTAGTCCTCTGGCACAAATTGTTCAAAGTTATCCAGGTTATGTTTTATCCGTGTTTATCCCTGTATTCCTTTATACATTTGGAATAAGTGGTTGGGTAATGATGCCAGTCATCTATCCTGTTTATCTGTCGGGCCTTGCAGAAAATGCTGAACGAGTTGCAGCTGGTCTTGAACCGACCAATATTGCTTTGCAAGAAACGGCCTATGCTTTTACAAGTATGGGTGGTGTTGGAACCACACTTGCCCTAGCTGTAATGATGCTCTTTGCAAGTAAATCCTACAGATTAAAAGCCATAGGTAAAGCAACGATAGTACCATCAATTTTCAATATTAATGAGCCGCTTATGTTTGGTGGACCCGTTGTTTTCAACCCATTTTTGATGATTCCAATGTGGATAGCATCAATTGTAATTCCTTCTATAGTATATTTTGTAATGAAAATAGGTTTGGTCGCTATTCCCACTAAAACATTTATGCTTTGGTATATACCATATCCAATTGCGTCCTACTTAGCTACTCAAGATTGGAGAGCTGTCATATTGGCTTTATTGATTTTTGTTGTGGCGTTTATAATATATTTCCCATTTTTTAAAGCATATGACAATCAAGAGAAGAAAAAGGAATTGAATGCATCTGCAGAATAAAACTATATTTGTGAATAAAAGGAGCTTTTCTATGAAAGACAAAGAAATAGAATTAGAGGAACTAAATTTGATTTCAATGCAAATGATTTTACATGCAGGTGATGCCCGAAATGATGTTATGAAAGCATTGGCGTGTTGTGAAGAAGAAGAATACGACCATGCAGAGAAGCTGTTAGAAAATGCGAATAAAAATATTGTTCAATCTCATAAATTGCAAACAGAAATGGTGCAAAAAGAAGCACAAGGAGAAGAACCTATTTTTTCGTTATTGTTTGCTCATGCACAGGATACATTGATGACAGTAAAGAGCGAATATGAATTGGCAAAACGGCTAGTGCGGATTTTTAGGAGATTAGATGAAAAAATTGATGGAAAGAAGGCAAAGTTATGAAACAGAGTATAAATACCTTCCCAAAAGATTTTGTAGACTCTCGGAAATTAAGTAACTGATTCTGGGTCTTTTGGGGGATGAAAGCAATACTTATGAGGATACATTGGAATTTTCAAAATCGTTTTCAAAAAAATACGTGCCAAATAAACCACAAAAAG
>NZ_JARGEJ010000820.1:0-290 GCF_029211245.1 Robertmurraya sp. DFI.2.37
TTTTATTTTTAATTGAGGGCTTTTAATCTTTCTTCTTAGCAAAAGAGGTATTGACCTCCAATGTCTCAGTAAACCCTTCGCGCGGCCCTCAATTAAAAATAAAAACATTAAAGCTGGGGCGTTATACGCAGACTACAATTGCCCTCGCTTATATCGAAGATCTTGCGGATGAAACATTAATTGAAGAAAGTAATCAACGGTTGGAACGAATTGACATCGATGGAATATTGGAATCCGGTTATATTGAAGAATTAATTCAAGACAATTCATACACCCCTTTTCCACAAGGG
>NZ_JARGEJ010000821.1:0-290 GCF_029211245.1 Robertmurraya sp. DFI.2.37
TGCTAATGTATCTGATGCAACTAGTGGATTAATCGTTAAAGCCAATACGGCTAAATGATAATCCCCAGTGACGGCCGCTTCTGCTGCAATTCGTTTGAAGGATTTAATTTGTTGAACAAGCCCCCTGACAGAGATAGGTAGATCACCCATCGCTATTGGTTTCGGTCCTTCTTTTGTAATAACTGCACTAATTTCAACTGCCGAATCATTAGGGATGCTGGCGATTGCTCCATAAGACGATGAACATGGCGGCACAAAACGCGCGCGAAGCAATATCAGTGAAAATCGAC
>NZ_JARGEJ010000822.1:0-290 GCF_029211245.1 Robertmurraya sp. DFI.2.37
GTGCTGCACCTCGACAATGTGATTCATTCTAGTCACAGTTACAACATCATTTGCATAATCGTTATCAATTTAAATGGCGTAGCAATTGATAACGATTATGCTCCCATTGAATTACTGAAATAACCTCGTATTGCCCCGTTTCTAAATCCCTTACTATATCGCCCTTTTTTATTGTTTGCTCCCAACTCACCAAATTAACTCCTCCTACTAATTTTTACATATCCGTTACCACAACAATTTGGACATTCGGGATGACCTTCTGATGCAGTATACACCCGACCGTTGCACTG
>NZ_JARGEJ010000823.1:0-290 GCF_029211245.1 Robertmurraya sp. DFI.2.37
GTTTGGATGATGATTAGGCAATGATTTAATAGTGAATAGGAACTGCACCATAAGGTGCGTTTATCGAAAAATTATAAGCAACTGAAAAACGGAAACAATATGATAAAATACATTTCGGGAGATATATTACAGAGTAAAGATGAGTACATAGCACAAGGTGTAGCTATTGGCTCACAAGAAGGATTAGGAACTGGGCTTGCCTTTAAGCTGTCAAGTCAATTCCCTGAAATCCAAAAGCTCTTTAAGAAGTACACACGAAACACTAAGTTTCAAGCTGGCGATGTGTTCAT
>NZ_JARGEJ010000824.1:0-290 GCF_029211245.1 Robertmurraya sp. DFI.2.37
TAGATCTCTCGCTAACACTTTGTACGTTTGGATTCTTTTGAAGCATTTTTACCTCTGTAGTTGAAAATGTTATTTTACTCATGTTGTCCCCTAGTTCCCACAGTGTATTGATTCCTCGAAGAGAATTCTCGCGAAAAATGAAAAAGATCCTCGTAAAGCATGAAGAGTAATCTTTATGCCGTGGAGGCACAAATAACCGTGTCGCTTCCCTCTTCTTTTGCTTTTGCAACTGCCATCACCATTCCTCGATCCTTAAAAGAACCGGTTGGATTCGTTCCCTCCGTTTTTAC
>NZ_JARGEJ010000825.1:0-290 GCF_029211245.1 Robertmurraya sp. DFI.2.37
TGGCAGCCGCTTCTGCCAATGTGACGAAGGTTTCTTTGGAATTGGGAGGGAAGGCTCCCGGTATTGTAATGCCGGATGCAGATTTGGATTTAGCTGTAAAATCCATTATTGCTTCGCGTGTTATTAATACAGGACAGGTATGTAATTGCTGTGAGCGCGTGTATGTACATTCTAGTATAAAAGAGGCTTTCCTTGAGAAACTGTTGGCAGGATTCAAGCAGGTGAAAGTGGGTGATCCGAATCAGTATACAGACCTCGATATGGGTCCGTTGATTGATGCCAATGCACTG
>NZ_JARGEJ010000826.1:0-290 GCF_029211245.1 Robertmurraya sp. DFI.2.37
TGCAAATGTTCCGCAGAGTACAGGTCTAGGAAACCCGTTGGAAAATCAAGCAGTACAGTTTCCGATTGTTGTTCAGATCAACGGGGGAATAGAACTTAAACCGGGCTTCCAATTGATTATGGAAATTGAGACAGAAGAGAAGGAAGGGTTGGTAATATCCTCTGAAGCGATTATTTATGAGGATGACAAAACATTTGTTTATCTCGTAAATGATGGCATTGCCCATAAACAAGAGATTGAAATAACATCAACAATTTGAAGGAGTTGCACGGTCTGCTTGGAGAAGACTA
>NZ_JARGEJ010000827.1:0-290 GCF_029211245.1 Robertmurraya sp. DFI.2.37
TATAATACCACTATTCTATCTTTCTAACAAGTTCTAACAAAGTTTTTTTACATCTGTTTTACATCTGATATAATAAAGCATTGCAAATACATGCGGCAATATTGCTTCCACCTTTTCTTCCCCGTGCCACGATCGACGGTGTATCTTCCAGACTTAAGATCAGTTCCTTTGACTGCACGACATTTACAAACCCTACCGGAACTGCAATGATTAATTCCGGATTAATCTTTCCTTCTTTGATCAACTCATAAAGCCGTACCAATGCTGTCGGTGCATTTCCAACTGCAAAG
>NZ_JARGEJ010000828.1:0-290 GCF_029211245.1 Robertmurraya sp. DFI.2.37
TATCGATCGATTTTGGGTCTCATTGTATACATACCTCACGTTTTCACGCCAATCCGGATCATCTTCAAACTCAATAACAAATTGATTTGTACCTGTGACATAGCCTCTCACTACAGGTGCATCCTTTAGTTTTGGCACGTTTACAGTAAGGACTGCATCCTCATAACCTTCTGCTTTAATTAAAAATTCGTAGGTGCCAGGTTGATAGGTCCTGCCTTCCACATTCAAAGTCAATTTGCCTTCTTCTGTTGTGGTAAGCTTTGTTTTTCTAATCCATCTCTCATTAGGTA
>NZ_JARGEJ010000829.1:0-290 GCF_029211245.1 Robertmurraya sp. DFI.2.37
GCTTCGAATTGGTTTAGTGAAGTTGTTTTGACAAACTCGGGAACAATTACATTTAATGAATTGCAAACAGGAATAGTTACTTCTGGCAGTAACGCAATAATTTATTTTGATGATTATTACTATGACAAATCAAATATAGATGACGTTGCGTATGTAAATGGGAAATTGGCTATATTAAATAAAAACACTCTTGAAGTTAGCAAAATATATAATCTTGATTTAAAGGCTATTGATGCTAAAATATATGAGAACAGGCTTGTTCTTACATGTTTTTACGGTTTTAACGTTTA
>NZ_JARGEJ010000083.1:0-13932 GCF_029211245.1 Robertmurraya sp. DFI.2.37
AGAAATGGCCTAGTAGATGAGATTAAGAAGAGGTCAAAATACCTCAAAATAGGGAAAAACTTAAGAAAATCATTAAAAGGGGTTCGGAATGTGACCATTCCGAACCCCTTTTGTCGACAAACTGAGAAGAGGCCAAAGAGGCCTCTTCTTTTTTGACTAATGTACGAAAATTGAATTCAATAGAGTGGCAAAACTTCTTCTCATTATTTTTCAATTTCTACTATGATTGGTTTAAGCTTATATCTTTCATCCGGTGCTTTACTATTTTCATCACGATATATTTCACCATGTTCATTCGTTCCATCAGCACTCAACAATCTGACAATCGGTGTGATAATTAATGTAGATGCTTTAGGATCTAATTTTTCAAAAGTAGTAGTCTGGCTTATAGATTCATCATTACCATAGCCACCATCTGGTCTGCCCTCATATATATTTCCTAAATTATCTTTTACTTCAACACCAAATATCTTAAAGTCCCACTTATCATTTATTTTTTTATCGGTGGAAGCACTGTATTTGATAATAAACGACATAGGTGTATATGTTACTCTCGTCAAATTAAAGGTGATTCCTTCATGCACCCTATTAATTCTAACCAATTGCTCACGACTTTTTATTGCCTCTAAACCAAATTGGAAATCCCAATTTCCTTTTATCTCCTCGTTCCTAACAAATGAATCAACCATAAACCCTTCAATTTTAAATTCAAAATTCTCCTCAGTAAGATTTGTTCCATTCAGACGGAATCTTCCAATCAGCATACCGGCATATTCATGAGCACCTGTTTTTTTTATTTCAGTATTTCTTGCATACATATTACTTTTCTCACCGTCCAAATTAACAAGAACACTAGGGAATTCCCCAAGATCTTTCTCACTCTCTATCTTGTAAGTGACATATAGGGTTCGCCCATCAAACACCGCTTCATTGAGGGTTACTTTTATCCCTTGATCTTCCTTCACAAGATTGAGCATATTTGCATTCGCATCATACTCCTTATATAAGCCATTATCATTAAAGAACTTGAAAATTCCGCCTATTATAGGAATCTCTTCTGCGAAAGTCGTAAATGATAAGCCAAATAGAGAAGCTGAGGAAATCCCAATAGCTATAGATGCAGCCGTCATTGTTTTTTTCCATTTCGAAGATTTATTCATGTGAATTCTCTTTTTCATTTCCTTTTTAACTTGCTCTCTTTCATGTTTACTTACTTCTACATGCTCGAATTCATTTATATCAATGTCAACATCGTTTAAAAGTTCATAAATGTCCTTCATATAAATAGTTCCCACCTTTACTAGAGATTTCATGTTTAAGCTTCTTTTTCCCACGATGAATTCTGTTATTAACCGCTGACTTCGTCATTGCTAGCTGTTCCGCAATTTCCTCTGAGTTAAAATTCATCAAATACCTCATCATAAATATTCTTTGATCGGTCGGTTCCAGCTGGCCGAGCAATTCCATCAGATCATCCTCGTGTTCAAGCTCCATCGAGGGTGAAGGCGGTACTCTTATATGCTCCAAAGGGAGTTCCTTCTTTTTGACTCCCCTTCTGTAATAATCAATCGCACGATATTTAGCAATAGCACAAATCCATTTCTTAAAATCTGTCTCACCATTGCCGCGAAATTGCTGGGCATTTTGCCAGATGGATAGAAAAATATCATTTACACATTCCCCCACCATCTCTTCCTGACGAAGTGGTGCGATTATTTTATGTACAATTCCTTTTATAAGAGGCAGATAGCAATCAATAATATATTCAAGAGCGTCTTCCTTTCCAGCTTGGAGACGTTTAATAAAGTTCGATTCATTGGATTTCATAAATTTTCTCCTTCACCTTTTTGTAAAAGCTTTTACACTATAAATAACGAAAGGAATAAAAATATTTTCTCATAAATCATTAAATTATTTTAAATTTCCTAATTATTTTACATTATGGAAAATTCATGCGAAAATAGGGAACAAAAACCAACAGAGATTGGAGCGATGGCATGACTTCCCACATAAGAGTTAGAGCTTGTGCGCTTATTATCGAAAGTAATTCCATTTTGTTAGTAGAATTCAATGACCATCGAGGCTTACATTATAATCTTCCAGCTGGTGGCGTAGAAGCTAATGAATCAGTTATTGAGGCAGTGATCAGAGAAGCGAAAGAAGAGGCTTCCATTAATGTGGAGGTAGGACCATTGGCGCTCGTTTATGAATATGCTCCGCACTTGAATAACGATAAATATGGGAGTATTCAATCGCTGCAGCTCATGTTTGATTGTAAAATCATTAATGGGACCACTCCCCAACTACCAGCTAATCCTGACCCTAACCAAACCGGGGTGAAGTGGATTAAATTGAATGATTTACATTCCATAGATCTTTACCCAAATATTCAAGAACAAATTATCCAGTATTCAAAAACAAAGGAAACGATTACCTACATAGAAGTACAGAAATTAGAACGATATGTAAACATAGACGACTGATTCGATAAATCACTCTGTCACTTGGAGGTCTTTTTATGAAAAAAATAATCAGCTTCGTTTTATTGCTTATATGGCTCAGTTCTTCCACTGCACAAGCATTATCTTGGGCCTATCCTTTCGTTGTCTGGGAAGGTAAAGTTTATGAAGTAAAACAGGAGGAATTTATAGATGCTAGTAAGATTGGTAAAATAATCGGTAAAGTTAAAACGACAGCCGACGATATGACTGGAGAGTATTACGGAGATGCGTCAAACTACTATCCTATAGGGACGGAATATTTTGCTATACAGGGGGTATCAGTCTCCTCAGCAATTGCCGTTAAAGAAAATGAAAAGTGGATAAAAGCGGTTTATGTTAATAAAGCTCCTTTTCACATCATGAACATTGTTAGCAACTTCTATTTCCTTTCTGCTCTCGTCATTTGCATACTCATTATCACCACAAAGATAGTGCGCAAACTTAAATCCTAAAAAACGAAAACGCCATCGACATTGCATCAACAGCGTTTATCTCGTTCAATTTTAGTAAAGCCTTGGCGCATTTGCTAAAATTCGAATACGATAGGCATTTTTGGCAACCTCTCCTAAATGCTCCATTAAGTTGTAATTCGCATACGCTCCAACAACAGCCCCGATTCCTGGTACGAGTTGCAACATTTTGACAAAGTCAATAAAATCACGATACTCCTGCTGGAATTGCTGCCAGTCCATATCAATGATTTCCTTCTTCCGTTCCTCCCAATTCTCAATGATTTGGATTGTTTCTTTTCTTTTTTCATCGCTTGAAAAAGCAAGTTGAAAAATATGAAGGATAAACAGCCTTTCTTCATATTCCTTCGTATCAAAACCGTACACTGCAGCCGCTTCAAAAAGAAACTTCATCTTAATGGACAAGAGCAATGGAAAGTCTGCTAAACCGAGCAAAATTCCTCCAGCCCCTGTTCCAGCACCTTCAACTGTCGCTGTTTTTTGATAAACAGCCATTTTTTCCACAAGCTTTTTCTCTCGCTCTTCCAACGATAAATTTCTAGTCATCTCCATTTTCGTTGTAAAGCTGGAACCCGCTACCGTCATTTTCACCATATTTTTAATGCTATCCGTAATAACACTATGGACTTTTTCCGGAATCTTTTCATTTATTTTTTCCTGAGCTTTTTTCGATACTCGCTTAATTAAATTGGATCGTTTTAAAAGCTTTCTTTTCCATTCTTGAACTTCCTCGTAAGCTTTTTGTTCATAATCGTTCATCGTGGATACATCCTTTAACAACGTGATAATATAGCATACGGCTATTCATCAAAATGGTTTCAAATAATATCCACTATCCTTCCCCCAAGGAATCGATTCTATGTTTTTTTAAACCATCGTCTTTCTTCTATAAAAGTTTACAAAAACGGAACTAAAGACAAGACCAGCACCAATGGCAATAAGAGCAGTTATCCATTCAGCCTTTAAAAACAGGGGCACAGATAACAATAATGTTTGAATCATTAAGATTTTCGTCAAAAATCCCTTGAACGAGCTGCTCTTCAATGATTCCTCCACTGGGTACAATTGAATCCAAATTTTATTTTGGTGGTGATTCCATAATGGGAATAATTGAAAACCGGTTAGAAAAAGCAATAATAAAACGAACAATATTTGTCCATTTCCAAAGGTAATAAAATAAAGAGCGAGTACTCCAATGATTGTTAAACGCATAAATATCCCAAAATAATCTCCACCGCGAATAAATGTATGTACATACAAATGTGTATACACATTCTCATGTTGATACTTTAACATTCGCGAAATCCAGTCCAACCATTTTCTCCTTTTCACCTGGTCCCTTAATTTCGGAACATCAGTGAACATGTTTGCCAAGCGATAAAAAGACATCATGCGCTTTTCTTCCTGCTCAATTAAATAATCCCATTTAACTCCCATTTGCTTTGTCTGTGAAAAATAAAAAGCATAGAGAAGGGCATACATCACCATAATCGACATAAAAAACCAAAGCGAGGCATGTGAAAATAACAAATACAGAAATGCACCGTTTACAAAATAACGAACCATCGAATCGATTCGATGTACATTTACATCAACATATAATTGAACTCTCCAGCGAATTATAATATTTAATCCTTTTAACAAGCTCATGAGTGCAAAAAATAGAAAGAAACCACTGTAGCTGCCTTCATTTACATGGGCATACATCGGCATGAAAATTCCTAATCCAATGAATAACAAATACAACTGCACAAAAAAGCTGACAATCATTGAACGTTGAAAATAAGGTTTAAGTTTCTCCTCAAGAGGAATGAGAAAAATTCGGTCGGCCTCCAATAAAAAAGTAAAAATCGGACTCAAAGTGAGCAAGAGCGCCAAACTAGCAGCCATAATAATTGCCACTGGAAAATCGGGGCTTAAAGTATGAATCCATTCTTGATAATAGTAAGCTGCCGTTCCAATTAAAAACACGAGGATAATAACGACATGTCCGTTAAAAATATAGCGAAAATACTTACCAAGTTCTTTAACTGTATTCCCAAACCTTTGCTTCCATAGAACCTTTTCATTAAACATAATCTTCTTCCTTTGTTAACTGAATATAGAGATCATCCAAAGTAGCATTTGGCATTGAAAATTGCTCTCTTAGTTCCGCTAACGTTCCTTTCGCCCTTACCTGCCCCTCGTGTAAGATGACAAAGCGATCACAATATCGTTCTGCCGTTGCCAAAATATGCGTTGACATTAATATCCCCGCACCTTCATCCTTCATTTTTTTCATTAAATCTAAGAGTGATTGAATTCCTAATGGATCCAATCCAACAAATGGTTCATCGACTATGTAAAGACTCGGTTGAACTAAAAAGGCGCACATAATCATTACCTTTTGTTTCATCCCCTTTGAAAAATGGGCTGGGAACCACTTTAAACGTTTATTCATGCGAAATTCTTGCAATAACTCCTCTTTTCTCTGGACAAAGATTTTTTTATCGAGTCCATAAGCCATTGCCGTCATCGACAAATGTTCATCTAATGTTAATTCATCATAAAGAATCGGAGTTTCAGGTACAAAAGTAAACTGTCTGCGATAAGTTTCTTTATTGTCTTGAATCGCCTTTCCATTGATGAGAATATTTCCTTTTTGCGGTTCCATTAAGCCAATAATATGCTTGATCGTTGTACTCTTTCCTGCTCCATTTAGACCAATCAGTCCGACAATTTCCTTTTGCTTGACTTCAAACGATACATTTTTTAAGACAGGGTGCCGAGTATAGCCACCTGTTACATCATTGATTTGCAGCAATGTCATCATCAACAACTCCCAAACGTAATTAGCCTTATTTTATCAAATTATTTTACTAAAAAATAGAAATAGCCCTTTTCGATTGCCCTTATTGTTGAGAATGCTTCCCGCAGCTCCCCTCTTCTCCCTTCATATTTCACATGCATAATTCAGAGAGTACAGGACATGATAATAATCGAAGGGGAAATAAAAATGATGATGTAAAAATCATTCAAACTTAAAGTGGGGTGTCTGTTGCAGGCATATAACACTTAAGTAAAGCTTCCTATGTTCAATAAGGGGATGGTTGTAATGGACAATCAGTTCATGTAAACCAAAAGATCTAACGTTACACACATTTATAAAAATGGGGTGTTGGCGAAAGACTATCTACCCTGCTTTATACGTTGAGAAACATATAAAGAAATAAGGGGATGGTACGCTTGAACTACAGATCGATTTCTCACTAGATAACAATCATGTAAAAATGAGGTGTTCATCAAAGAGAAATAACCCGATTATAGAACAAATGGAATAATTTTCCCCTTCACACGGCGGGCGGGATTCCAAGCGAATCCTGTCCGTTCTTCTTTTTGTTTACGTTATTCCTGTGGTAAAATATACTAAATAATATGAAAAGGGGCTTTGAGAATGAGTGATTGTATTTTTTGCAAAATTGTTGCCGGTGAAATTCCTGCAGCAAAGGTGTTTGAGAATGACCATGTAGTGGCATTTCTAGATATTAGTCAAGTAACAAAAGGACATACGCTTATCATTCCGAAAATACATAAAGAAAACCTATATGAACTAACACCTGAAATAGCAGCTAATCTTTTTGAGGTGGTTCCAAAAATCGCAAATGCTATAAAATCAGCATACGAACCAATTGGCTTAAACCTACTCAACAATAACGGGGAAAAGGCTGGGCAATCCGTTTTCCATTATCACATCCATTTAATTCCCCGTTATGGAGAAGGTGATGGTTTCGGTGCTGTCTGGAAATCACACCAAAGCGAATATAGGCCAGAGGATTATCAACAAATCGCAAGTGAAATTAAAGCGAATTTATAAATCTTTGCACTAACCAAGGATGTGCAGGAAACTACATCCTTGGTTAGTCGTATAATCCCCAAGAACCCCGCAATTTAACGGGACACACTTTACTCCTCTATAAAGTGGATCTTTAAATATTTTCTTCTTTTATGACAATTTTGAAAATGATCATTTACACTCCCTTTTATATTCTGTAGAATTTATCACATAAAAACTTTGATTCTTTAAAGCAATATTGTAAAAAATTTTTGCCAGTGGAGGTTCATAAAATGACTCGAGCACTCAATTTTAATGCAGGGCCTGCTGCGTTACCAGAAGCAGTTCTTCAAGAAGCGCAAAAACACTTATTGAATTTCAATGGGACAGGAATGTCTGTTATGGAATTAAGTCATCGTAGTAAAGAGTATGAAGAAGTTCATGCTGGTGCCCAACAACAACTGAGAAAACTATTAACCATTTCTGAAGAATATGAAGTCCTTCTTCTTCAGGGGGGAGCTAGTCTGCAATTTTCCATGATACCGTTGAATTTATTGAAGGAAGGAAAAATTGGCTATTATGTTTTAACAGGGTCCTGGTCTGAAAAAGCACTGAAAGAAGCCAAAAAAGTCGGCTCTACTGCCATCATTGCTTCCTCAAAGGAAGAGCAGTACCGTTCCATCCCTTCTCTAAAGACAGAACCGCTCGATGAGGATGGTGCCTATCTACATATTACAAGCAATAATACCATTTATGGGACTGAGTGGAAATCGTATCCCTCTAGCTCTATCCCTCTTATCGCTGATATGTCCAGTGATATTTTAAGCAAGCGCATCAACGTTGAGCAATTTGGACTCATTTATGCTGGAGCTCAAAAAAATCTGGGCCCATCTGGGGTAACGGTTGTGATTATGAAGAAAGACTTGATTACTACTCCGGATGATCATTTACCAACAATGCTGAGCTATGAAACGTACAGCAAGAATCAATCGCTTTATAATACTCCTCCAACTTTTTCCATTTACTTATTAAAGCTTGTCCTTGATTGGGTAGAGCATGAGGGAGGGATAGAAGCGCTAGAAAAAAGAAATCAAGAAAAAGCAAAAATTCTCTACGATGTTATCGACGAAAGCGATCGCTTCTATTCAGGTCATGCAATACCTGATAGTCGCTCCAATATGAATGTCACCTTTACCTTACCATCTGAAGAAAAAACGAAAGAATTTTTAAATTTAGCCGAGGAAAAAGGTTTTGTAGGTTTGAACGGACACCGCTCTGTTGGCGGATGCCGAGCTTCTATTTACAACGCTGTACCTGTGGACCATGTTGTCCAGTTAGCGGAATTTATGAAATGGTTTAAAGCGCGTTCTTAATACTTCTAGACGAAATGAATGTTTATGATATAATAGTAGAAAGCTTTTCGCTACAGGCAATCAGTGCACTGTAGGAAAGGCAAAGTTAGATTAGCCGAGATGAGGAGAGATGAGAAAATGAAGACGAAAAACCTTGTTGCACTTGCCCTATTAGTTGGGATGGGTGCTGTATTGCATGCGGTGATGCCAGGCATCGTGTTCGGAATGAAGCCAGATATGATGTTGGCCATGATGTTTTTAGGGATCATTTTATTCCCTGACAGTAAAAGCGTTCTGCTCTTAAGTATTGTCACTGGGGTTATTTCTGGTTTAACAACCACATTCCCTGGGGGACTGATTCCAAATATCATCGACAAACCGATTACTGCCTTTGCATTCTTTGGACTATTTTTAGCTCTTAAAAATTTCCGTTCAAACATTGTCAGTATTGCAATTTTAACAGCATTAGGTACAATTATCTCAGGAATTGTATTTTTAGGCTCTGCCTATTTAATTGTAGGCTTGCCAGGGCCATTTGCAGCTCTCTTTGCAGGTGTTGTACTGCCGGCAACTGCTGCTAATACAATTGCTATGATTGTCCTTTACCCGGTAGCCCTAACAATTGTTAAGAGAACAAAGCTTACAACCGGGCAAACCGTCAACAGCTAAAAACTTTGTGCATAACAAATTTGGAACCCAGACAATGGGTTCCTTTTTTTTGTGTCACCGCAACGCTGTCACAAACATTCCGAGCAGCAAGAAAATGAGCCCAGCAAGAGCTAAGGTGAAGGCTCGTCTCTTTAAAACTTGTTTAGGCGGGTAAAAACCTGGCTTTTTAATGGACATTGTATTATAAACGGCCCCAAAGATAAGAACCATACTTAATGTAAATAATCCAAAAATGACACCATCCAATTCTGCTCACCCCTTTTTCTCTCCAACAATAAATCCCATTTTTTAATTTCAATCGGCCTCTAAAAAAAGGTATAATACATATATATGCAATATTTCTCTCGCTATGAGACGAATGTCAAAGCTCTTTTTCATTGATTTCAATTGTCCAAACCATACATATTTTTAAATAAGGATGATTGCTATTTTTTAAATTTTACCTACATATCAAATTTGAACGTCCTGCGTTTGGCACATTGACGAAATAAATATTAATTGAGGTGAAAGCAGTTGAACAAAAAATCATTCATGCTCGGGTTATTAATCGGAGGGATCTCTGCAGGAGTTGCTGCCTTACTTTCTGCCCCTGCTTCAGGAAAGGAAACAAGAACATACATAAAAGAAAATACGCATATGTGGAAACAGCAATTACTTGAATTAACACATGATCTTGAGAAGATAAAAGCTTCCCTTGTAGTTCTTACCAAAGAAGGAAAAGACAATATTTCTTCATTTTTAAAGGATGTAAAAATCCTCCTTGAAACATGGCAGCTCGAAATGAAGCCTCATGAAGAGCAGTTAAAGAAAGAACTTCATTCCATCCAAAAGACCATTCAGGAACTAGAATCCTCTCTTAAATGAGCAAAGGTTTTGAATGCAAATCCTTCTTTTTCAGATTTTTTATATACGGGTTTTGTACAACATATTGTTGACAACCGACTTTTGACTCATTTCCTGTGATTTCCACATCCCCTATTAGGACTTAAGTCCATGAAATGACTTTTCATGGACTCAAAGAGAAAATGAGCTAAAATCAGTGCCAACATATAAAAAAACTTATAAAAAAAGAAGGATTTTTTTAATTAAAAACAGAAAAGTAATATATTATAAAAATGATCATTTTGTAATGAAACATTTTCTCTTCTTAATCGTATTTTATTTAGAGTTACCAGATAAATAACTATCAGTAAATATTTCCAATCCATTGTTTTGACTATATATGCAATGTAGAAAACCTTTATGTCATCATATTTGTTTTACATGATTATTAATTCATTTTACAATCTATAAAAAAATTTCTAAAAATTTAGTATATTTTTTCTTTATTTCTCATTGTTTTCTTGGCATAATGAAATAAAGAATATTAAAGCGGGTGAATTTGGGGATGACAGAAAAAAATTATACAATGAAAGAAGCGATGATTTTCAGTCAAAGAATTGCACAGTTAAGTAAGGCCTTATGGAAGTCTATTGAGAAGGATTGGCAACAGTGGATCAAGCCAGCAGACTTAAACATTAATGAGCACCACATCTTATGGATAGCGTATCATTTAAATGGCTCGTCTATTTCAGATGTTGCTAAGTTTGGAGTAATGCATGTATCCACTGCCTTTAACTTTTCAAAAAAGCTTGAAGAAAGAGGATTACTCGAATTCTCTAAAAAAGAAAGCGACAAGCGCAACACGTATATAAAATTAACCGAAAAAGGCGAAGAGGTTTTACTAAGTCTTATGGAGACTTACGATCCTGATAAAAATTCTGTTTTCTCAGGAGCTATGCCTTTGAAGAATTTATACGGAAAGTTTCCAGAAATAGTCGAAATGATGGCGATTGTACGTAACGTATATGGGGATGACTTTATGGAAATTTTTGAAAGATCCTTTGAAAACATTGAAAATGAATTCGATGATAAAGATGGCTATTTAACCAAAAAGGATCCCTCAAAAGAACTAGTAATAAAGGATTAATTTGCAAATTTTTGAAGTTGTAACATTAATGGCAAATATAGTCGTTGGCGGAGACAAGCTTCAATCGTCTCTTTTGGTTCAAGGCTTGGGTGCAAGTCTCGTTTGAATCTTTTATAGAGCGATTCAAAATAGACAAAGCCCTCCTCTTGTTGCTCTTCAAGTGCAACTGTTAATTTTTCACAAATAGAGTGAAAATGTTCAACATCCTTTTTACTCAATGATTTTTCGACAATTAATTTATAAAATTGATCATCGCTTTTGGATATCATCTTCAATAATATTGATTGATGATATTCAAGGCGATTGATTTTTTCTAGCAAAGTATCAAGGTCCATAAAACAACCTCTTTCGGGTATATTATTAAAAATGAGACAAATGTTAATCCTATGTCCGCTCTTATTTTACAGAAACAAAACTAAAAATGAAATACGAAACCTATTGATTTTTTTATTCTTTGATCGTAAAGTATCAGAAGTGGATCATGATTTGCATATTTATATCCATAAATACCTAACTTACTCCTTATGGAGGATGATACTTTTGAATTGTTGGAAAACGATAAACTATACTAAACAATATGGACCTCAAAGATTGTTTATCATATCATTGATGACGATGTTAATAGCATTTATTATATTATATATGGCAATGTCTCATCTGCTCGTTCCGACTACCCTATATGATAATCATTTTGCCGTACTAGTATGCGGATTGCTTCTTATGTATCCACTTCATAAATTTTTGCATTTTTTGCCGATTGCTCATTTAGGAGCAAAAGTAAAAAAGAAAATTGAGTGGAAATTTGGAATATATCCCATTATAGAGATTAGAGTTCATGAACCAATTGCTAAAATATTATTTTTAGTTGCGCTGCTCATGCCATTATTTGTCATAACTGCCCTTTTAAGCCTATCATATTTGTTATTCGAACATTATGTTCACTATATTACGATTTTAATGGCTTATCAGATTGGTTTATCTGTTCCGGATATTCTCCATGCGAGCAATATTATTAGAGCTCCGAGAAATGCTTATATTGAGGAAAATGAAGATGGCTTTGAAATTTTAGTAACGAAGCATCAATAATGCATTACTGATGATTATGCCTAAAGGAGGGATTTTGTGATCATCTCCATTTTTATCGTTTTTGCTATATTTATATTGTTTAATATTAACAAACTAACAAATTCCCTTTGTTTGCAAAAAGAAATCCCTGAAGAAAAGCAAGCAAAGGTGTTTAGAACGATAAATGTCTTAATTACCATCTTGTTAATATCTTCATACATTGAAATATTATACACATAAGCAAACACAAAAAAGAAGAACATGGCCTTAGACCATGTTCTTCTTTTGCTAAAGGACGATGAAACTTTGCGCATTTTTGAAGTAGCGTGTGATCACATCGTCTCTCCCAAGCTGCACAATCTTATAATAAAGGAAATTACTTGAAAACTGTTTGGTATATCTCGGCACTATTTTACCCGACTTTGCCGGCCCTCTGTACGCCCTAATAGTCTTTCATTTTTTTAACATCACATCTTAAATTCTCCGCTGGAGCCCTGTTCAGCGCACCCTTTTTTTCTTATAGCCACGCTGCTCCAACAATGACTAATAGAATGAACAACACAACGATTAAAGCAAAACCTCCACCGTATCCTGCTGCACCCATCATAACACCTCCTTCCAAGATAAGATCGTCTAAATAATCCCCCTACCGAACTGGCAAGTTATCTGTTTTTAATTGGTTCCATCGCTCTTTTTTCAATGCACGGAACATGGAAATAATTGGATTCCCTCTCATCTTGTTGAAGAGGAGCTTATCGCTCTTACACTTTATCCTATGTATTAGTCCTTATTTTGGAATAGGTAGAGTGCCTATTTTTACAGATGAAAAATGGGGATGGATATGGTTTTGTTCTTTTTCCAAATTATGATATAGTATACTTTGTGGTAACCAGTGATACATTTTCAAATAGGTTTTTTATTAATAGCACAAACGAATAAAAAAATATGGGAATGGTATTCTTTATCCTATGGAATGTAGTCACAATCAAGAAATTTAATTATAGGAGTTGTTTTAATGAAAAAGTGGTTCCTTTCCCTATTATTACTTGTGGGAATCGTTACGTTAGCTGCATGTAACAACGGGGGTAATTCTGAAACAGTCGCAGAAACAAAAGCAGGCAACATTACAAAGGACGAGCTTTATGAAGCAATGAAAAAGTCCTATGGACAAAATGTCCTTCAACAACTTGTGTATGAAAAAATCTTATCTGATAAATATGAAGTAACAGATGAAGAGCTTGACGCAAAATTCAATGAAGTGAAAGAGCAATTAGGGGCAAACTTCGAAATGGCCTTAATGCAATACAATATGACAGAAGAAAGCTTTAAAGATAGCCTAAAGCTTGACCTTCTCGTTGAAAAAGCGGCTACTGCCGATATGGAAGTAACAGATGAAGAAGTTCAAGAATACTATGATAACTACAAGCCGCAAATTAAGGCTCGTCATATTTTAGTCGAGGACGAGGATACAGCAAAAGAAGTGAAAGCTAAGCTTGATGATGGTGGAGATTTTGCAGAATTAGCAAAAGAATACTCACAAGATCCTGGCTCTGCTGAAGAAGGCGGCGAATTAGGCTGGTTCGGTTCAGGTATGATGGTTCAGCCATTCGAAGAAGCTGCTTATGCACTGGAAGTGAATGAAATTAGCGAACCTGTCAAATCTGACCACGGTTTCCATATCATCCAAGTAACTGAAAAAGAAGAGAAGAAACCTCTAGAAGACATGAGAGCTGAAATTGAGTACGAAGTAAAAGTATCAAAAATCGATAACACTATGATGACTGAAGCACTTCAAAAAGAATTAAAAGAGGCTAATGTGAAAATTAGTGATAAAGAATTAAGCGGCTTTATGCAGTCTGATGAAGGTGCAGAGAATGCAGAAAATGCAGAAGGAACAGAAGCTGAAAAATAAACAATATTTATAGAAAAACAGTCTGAACAAGGTTCGATGTTCAGACTGTTTTCTTTGGGTTTGTCAAGAAAAGTGTGTAAGTTATTCTAGATACTTCTTTACACGATTCTTCAGGTGGGCATGAATTAACAGTTGATTCATGACCATAGCCCATTGTTGGATATGTCCGCCTTCCCATTTCTT
>NZ_JARGEJ010000830.1:0-290 GCF_029211245.1 Robertmurraya sp. DFI.2.37
TTCTGAGACACCCATGCTACCACGTTTCCAAAAGGACATTCGGAGTTGATATAACTTCGAAACTACGCCGAGACCATTTCCTTTGATCTTTATAAAATGGTGATGGATTTAACAGTTAGTGCTGATCCTATCTCAGATATTGAAAAAGTAAGCTGTCCTATTCTTATTCTATCTGGTGTGAAAGACGCATTGTTCCTATCCCACTATTTACAGCACCAAACCTTGCATTTGCGACATTGCCGTTTTATCACCGTTCTGAATGCTTCCAGTTTAATTGTGTTGGACCAGCC
>NZ_JARGEJ010000831.1:0-290 GCF_029211245.1 Robertmurraya sp. DFI.2.37
TATGCTTCTTCTGTACCGAGGATAGGATTTGTGCCCGGATAGTTGGCACTGGCAGAAAAGACCAAAGAACGTCCGGATGCATCGTGCATACGCAATACGTCAAACCAGCGCTTGCCTTCACTGACAAACTCTTTGTCCCGTTCCTGCAAAATGGCTAGTTCATTTTCCGCATAGCTGCCTTCCGTGTATTTGTTTTCTTCAAAGGTGTCTCCGTATGCACGTTTGCGTACTTCGTTGATATACGAAGCGCAAGGGTTGTTCAATCCGTTTTCAATTTCCGCCATCATCAG
>NZ_JARGEJ010000832.1:0-290 GCF_029211245.1 Robertmurraya sp. DFI.2.37
CGAAACCTCAGTGTCAGCATAAGTACGATAAATTTCTTTCATTTTTTTGGACATTTAGGAACCTCCCTGTTTAAATTGGGTTGATATTTTCCATGCGTATCATATCCGCATCGTTTACAATATCCAGCTTGTTCAACGTCATAGCTCCAATATCCCATACTTACAGTGTAGGTCTCCCAATTGTGACCTTTATATTTACACATAAGTCGTTTGAAATAATTAAACATTTTAATTCACTTCCTTACTGTTGTGTTAACTTCCGCAACTCCGCATCTATGGCCATTATCCGC
>NZ_JARGEJ010000833.1:0-290 GCF_029211245.1 Robertmurraya sp. DFI.2.37
TTCTGCCACAGATAAAGAACTCGTTTTCATTGGAAGAATTTCAGTACTTGTAGTTTCGCTTGTGGCACTCGCCATTTCATGGGAAAAAAATTCAACTATTCTTGATCTAGTCGGATATGCTTGGGCAGGCTTTGGAGCCGCTTTCGGACCACTTATTCTATTTAGCCTCTATTGGAGAAGAATGACGAGATGGGGAGCACTAGCTGGAATGGTTGTTGGGGCAGCAACGGTCATTATTTGGGCAAATGTCGGTTTATCTAAAACTCTGTATGAAATGATTCCAGGCTTTG
>NZ_JARGEJ010000834.1:0-290 GCF_029211245.1 Robertmurraya sp. DFI.2.37
GTCCAAACGGTTGTCCGTGGGATAAGGAACAGACGCAACAATCTTTGAATAAGTATTTGATTGAAGAGAGTTACGAATTAATTGAAGCGAAAGATGAAGAGGACATCGATCATATGATTGAAGAATTAGGGGATGTGCTCCTTCAAGTAATGCTCCATGCACAAATTGGAGAAGACGATGGTTTTTTCTCGATCGATGATGTGATTGCAGCGATAAGTGAGAAAATGGTGAGTCGTCATCCCCATGTGTTTGCTGATAGTCAAGCAGAGACTTAAGAGGAGGTGGTGAAG
>NZ_JARGEJ010000835.1:0-290 GCF_029211245.1 Robertmurraya sp. DFI.2.37
CTGAAGATAAATCTTCTTGAGCAAACATGTCAAAATAAGGGTTAGCATCTTCGTTAGTTGACTGCTGCAGAACGCCTGTATTTTCTGTAAGTCTGTTTTTATAGCGTTCTGCGATATCTTTAGAGGCAGTCATGGCGATTTCCAAGAAATAATCTATCTCACTGTCAATATTCCCACTGGGATACTGATAAGTGGAATTATAATCTTTTGTCTTGCCAGGCCAACCGTCACCATTGGGTACAAAAGCCGTATTCTTAAAATATTTCAACCAAGTACCTTCAAATAGAGCC
>NZ_JARGEJ010000836.1:0-290 GCF_029211245.1 Robertmurraya sp. DFI.2.37
CGGCAAAACGAAACTTGTAAACCGTGCTGAGTATGCGTCTGCAGAAGCTCTCAAAAAAGTCATGGATATGGGTATGCTCCAAGGAATTACCGAGACTTGGAACCGTCTGGAAGAGCATTTGAACGAGAGCAAATAAAATAATTTATACTTACAAGATGGGGAAATGATAGATAGTAGTACCAAAGTTTGTCCCCTACCTTTGCTTCCTAATAGAATCGAAGATGGGGGACATTTTTAAACTTTTTTCTTAATTCATAAGTCACCAATCCAGCAATACTTTGATCCAACAC
>NZ_JARGEJ010000837.1:0-290 GCF_029211245.1 Robertmurraya sp. DFI.2.37
GCCAAGGGAATCACCCCTTTCCAAGGAAGATTCGGAGCAAATTCAATGGTTCCGTTATAGTAGTTTCCATTAGGAGCACCTACACCCATACCTTTAATTTTTTCTACGCCACCGAACGATTCAATCAACGGACGCAATTTTGAACTGACAGCCTCTACATAATCCTCTATCTTAGAAAATGATTGTGTCTTAACTGAATCGGTAGCCAATACGTTACCACGCGAATCTACGATGCCAAAAACTGTATTAGTTCCGCCAATGTCCATACCTACTACGTAGGGTTTTAATAT
>NZ_JARGEJ010000838.1:0-290 GCF_029211245.1 Robertmurraya sp. DFI.2.37
TACTTTCAGAAAACCCTTGTAACCGATACTGTCACCATTCAATGCGGTTTCAAAGTTATCAGCTCCGAAATATTGTTCTCCTTTAAATAAAGCTTCTGATGCTTTTACTTCATTGGGGTCAGAAATAAAATGCTTATATCCCATGAAACCAGCTATGATAATCACTACTGCTGCAATAGTTCCAAGGATTCTTCCTTTGTACTTGATAAGGAATGCTTCTGAGGTACTCAGTGCTTCTTCCATATCTAATGGGTCCTGAGTGTGTTTTTGTTCTGCCATTTTTATATTTA
>NZ_JARGEJ010000839.1:0-290 GCF_029211245.1 Robertmurraya sp. DFI.2.37
ATTGAACTCTTGCCGACCTCATTTGTTCCCGTCCGTTAAATTGGGAGCTTATTTGAACTGTTCAAGTTTCGCCCGTTCGGTCCGAATACACCTTTTATTTGGACAAGAACCGTTCAAGTTTCGCCCGTTCGGTCCGAATACACCTTTTATTCGGACAAGAACCGTTCAAGTTTCGCTCGTTCGGTCCGAATACACCTTTTATTCGGACAAGAACCATTCAAGTTTCGCACGTTCGGTCCGAATACACCTCTTATTCGGACAAGAACCATTCAAGTTTCGCTCGTTCGGTC
>NZ_JARGEJ010000084.1:0-13758 GCF_029211245.1 Robertmurraya sp. DFI.2.37
TGTCTTGAAGAAAACGAATAAACAAACACAGCAATTACTTAAAAATCAACTATCACAATGGGTTACAGGTTTACCCGGTTATATTAGGGCTTACCTGCCTGATTTGGTCTGCGAAAGTTGAGTAATTGATATTAATAAATTTTGAATACGACGCATTTAACCAATTTTCCACTAACTTTGGGTTTGAAGCAAAATGAAAATGGGTATATCCAGCAACAAGATTCTTATAGAGGTGACCTTCTTGTTGAGCACGAAAACGACCTTTATTTAAATATGCAGGTGTTGTGTACTCCCCTTCATATTGGGAATAGTGGAATTCATGCCCCTTAGCCGTCTCTCCTTCTCCAATTAAGAAGTTTCCAGCAAGTCCTGTAATTTCTCGATAGCCAAGGGCGGCCAGCTTTTCTTGCATCCGCACACGCCCAGGTATCATCCCAACCATCGAATAAGATTCTCCATTGCGATTAATAATTTCCTCGGTTAAGTACATAAACCCACCGCATTCTGCTAATGTCGGGAGACCACTTTCGATAGCGACGCGAATAGACCGTTTGGCTTCTTCATTTTCAGCTAAGCGAGCAGCAAATTCCTCCGGAAATCCCCCACCAATATACAGTGCTTGTGCAATGTCGGGAACCACTTCATCTTGTAGAGGGGAAAAGAAATGTAATTTAGCCCCATATGCCCGGAGCAGTTCAAAGTTTTCCTCATAGTAGAAATTAAAGGCTGAGTCTTTTGCTACCGCAATATGAACTGGCTTCCTCTCTATTTGAACATCAAAAATAGAGGAACAAACTTCAATTGGTTCTGCCTTCGTAATTTTTAATAAAAGCTCGAGATCGACGGTCTCCTCAATCGCTTCGGCAAGACGATCAAAATAATAATCTAAATCGCCACGTTCAATTGCTGGAATTAATCCTAAATGGCGACTTGGTAATGGTTCCACCGCCCCTTTTTGTAAATAACCGACAACCGGGACCTGACATTCCTTTTCAATTGCCGTTTTTACAATTTCATAATGGCTTCTGCTTCCCAACTGATTGACAAGAACGCCCACAATATTTGATTTCTCATCAAGCAACTGAAAACCTTTCACAACAGCAGCGACACTCCTTGCCATGCTCGCCCCATTCACGATTAAAATCACTGGACTTTCAGTTATTTCACTTATATGGGCAGCAGAGCCCTCATTGGATAAAGGTGATTTCCCATCATAAAAACCCATTACTCCTTCAATCATTGCAATATTTGCTTGTCGACTAGCTCTAGCAACAATCGCACGAACAACTTCTGCCGACATCATGAAACTATCAATATTTCGAGAAGGGCGCTTTGTAACCGCGGTATGATAAGTAGGATCAATATAGTCCGGTCCACATTTAAATCCTTGGACACTGAAACCACGCTTCATCAATGCTCGCATTATCCCAATCGTAAATGTTGTTTTTCCAACTCCGCTTCCGGTACCTGCCAACACAAAACGATTCATTTTAGCCCTCCTCAAAATTAATGCGTGCAATAGAGATGGTTACATTTCCGCTTTTCTTTTTCTCTAATACTAATGATTTCGCACGCGCATAACGCAGCGCTGCTGGCTCACTAACTCCGTATGCACCAGTGTATTTATAAACTGTTTCAGAGCGGTTTTTTATCGGTATCTCATTCAGTTCAATTGCACTGTAAGTAACAAATGACCAATTATGCTTTGCTGTTAACGCAAGCAACCCTTGTTCACCTTTCTTTAAATCGATGGAAGCGACTGCCTTAACACTTTTAATACTTAAGTTTAGCTCGGTTAATGTTTCCCTAACCACCTGCTCAAGTTCTTCCACTTTCGTTCCCCGATTACAGCCGATTCCCAATACAAGTGATTTTGGTCGATAGACCACACCGTTATCAAGCAATACTTCTTCATGCGGAGCAATTAGACGATCGGTAATAAGAAGAGTTGCTGCTGGCTTTGCTTCAATTGCTGCTCTTGTGGTAGGATAAAGTTTTAGATGAGCTGGCATTGGATGATCGTATATCCACCACTCTTTTTCTCCTGTTTCTTGAACGATCGCAACATGTTCTTCATTCACAACTGCTGCACTCACAGGTGTCAACTTCTCGTCACTATCCCACATCCAGCCAAATTGTGCTCCAAATAAATCAACAGGGATTGTCTTTTGGACATCTGAAGCTGTTGTGATAACAGGTAACGCTCCAATTGCACGGGCCAATTCTCCCGCTAAAGCATTAGCTCCACCGATATGACCAGATAAAACACTGATGACGTATTGACCTTTATCATCAACTACGAGCACAGCAGGATCTTTCTTTTTATCTTCTAATAATGGGGCAATCATGCGCACAACCGCTCCGAGCGATATAATGCAGATAATCCCTTTATATTGCTGAAACAACGCTGGTAGCAATAGGCGCACCGTGCCATCAAACAATTGAATTTGACGCTCATCCTCATCCCCATAGGCAAATTTCTTCATATAATAAAGATCAGCATATGGAAAAATTTCCATATAGCGCCTCGCATTCTCCACTCCATGTTTTGTAATGGCAACAAGGGCATACGGCTTTCGTTTTGCAATAGTCGGGATCACACCCTCGTGCAAGCTAATCATTGGTCTTCACACCTTTTCGAAAACCGTGAGTAAAGGTTTTATCATATAATCTCGAACGGTATTCCTTTTCATGAATATTCGGATCTAATGCCCAGCCAGCTAAAATCATTGCATGTTTCCTAATTCCATTGACGCGCATCGCCTCATCTAATTCAATCAGTGTGGTACGAACAATTTTTTGATCTGGCCATGATGCCCGCTGAACGACAGCAACTGGTGTATTGTCATCCCAACCAGCCAACTGCAATTCTTTCATAATTTTTTTAGTTAAAGTAGCACTTAAAAACATCGCAATCGTACAATGATGCTTCGCTAATTCTTGCAGTCTTTCACGTTCTGGTACAGGGGTACGCCCCTCTGCCCTTGTTAAAATAAGGGTTTGTGTTAAATCAGGAATCGTTAGCTCCGCCCCTACTGCAGCAGCGGAAGCAAAAACAGAGCTGACACCTGGAATCACCTCATATGTAATTCCATGTTGTTTCAGTAAGGCAACCTGCTCCATCGTTGCTCCGTACATTGCCGGATCACCTGTATGGAGGCGCACTACCATTTTTCCCGCATCAATTCGGTCTACAATGGTTTCCACCATTTCTTCAAGATGCATACCAGCTGTACGGATAATTTCTGCCGATGCCTTTGCTTCTGCCACTAATGTTTCACTAACGAGCGAATCCGTGTACATCACAACATCCGCTTCCTTTAAAAGCTTCAACCCTTTGACTGTAATTAAGTCCGGGTCACCTGGTCCTGCTCCAATAATCCAAATTTTTTTCATTATTTGCGCACCACCATACACGACAAGTAATTTAACTCTGCTCCTCTAAGGTCATGGACATTCCAGATCACTTCTTCATCAGAGGTCACCTTTGTTACGACATGGGTCCTTTCTAATAGATTCATTTCTTCTAGTAGATTCAACATATCATCTATTACTTTTGCAACCTTAATAAAGACAATTGAATGATGAGATTCAATCACTTTTCGCATTTCCTCCATATTCTCTGTCGCTGGAATCATTGCAACGCATTCATCCCCATCTGCCAATGGAACTCCTAAACGATTCGCAGCACCATTAAAGGACGAGATTCCTGCCACTGTTTCTATTGACACTTCAGGGTATTTTGATTTCATTAAATTCATAATATGAATAAAGGTGCTAAACAACATCGGGTCACCTTCAGTCACAAAAGCAACGTCTTTTCCTTGAACTAAATAGCGATAAATAGCATCAACCGATCTTCCCCACTCAATTCTTAATGTATCTTCATCTTTTGTCATTGGAAATACTAAGCCGAGCATTTCCTTTTCCGCTGTGTTAATATACACTTCAACAATCCGATGGGCATACGATTTACTGCCTTTTAATTTCTTCGGATAGGCAATAACAGGACTCTCCTGTAATTTGCGAAATGCTTTGACAGTGATTAATTCTGGATCTCCGGGACCTACCCCTAAACCGTATAATGTACCAATCGTCATCATTCTTTTCCTTTCTGTGCACTCACAATAAAAATCGGATTTAATGGTTCAAAGCGAGTCAAATTTAATATTGGTTTGCTTTTTGAAATTTGCACCTGAGTTACCGTTACTTCACAGCCTAATGTTTTTAAATGGCGCAACGCCTCTGCCAAGTTTTCAATTGTGGCAATATTCATGACGAGGCGCCCTTTTGGAAGCAAACGTGAAATACAAATTTCCAATAATTCTGCCATGTTGCCACCGTTGCCGCCGATAAAAATGGCATTAGGATCAGGAAATTCATCAAGACGTTCTGGTGCTTTTCCTAACACTGCAACAAAGTCAGCACGATGTTTCAATTGATTTTGCAAACAGTTCTGTAAATCACTTTCATTTTTTTCAATTGCATAAACTTCACCTTCGCGGGCTATTTTCGCTGCTTCAATGGCAACGGAACCGGTGCAAGTGCCGATATCCCACACAATGCTATTTTCTTTTAGCTCCAATTCTTGCAAACTAAGAATTCGCACTTCTTTTTTCGTAATAAGTCCTTTATCTGGTTTTCGTTGTATGAAGGCTTGGTCAGGAATTCCTAACGATGAACGCTCCACTCGTTCCCTTTGTTTTAATATCACAACATTTAATGGCGAAAATGTAGCTTGCTCCATTTCATCTAATGTTAAATGGCGACATCGTTCATCCACACCTTGCAAATTCTCCGCTACGAAAGCAACATATTCTGTCATACCAAAGCGTTTTAAATACTTTGCTATCGCTTGAGGTGAGTTTGTTTCATCCGTTAAAACTACTATTTTGTGACGCCCATCGATTTTCTGGGCAAAACCCTTTATAGAGCGTCCGTGTAAACTGACGATAAATGCATCCTGCCAGCCTTCTTTCATTTTTGCAAAGGCCAATTGAATTGAACTGGCATAGGGGTATATTTCTAAAGGAAGCTTCTTAGCGAGTACACCCCCTAAGCCAAAAAACAACGGATCACCTGAAGCCAATATGACGACATTTCTCTTTTCCTCCAGCAATTCAGCCATTAAAGACGTTAATCCACCCTTAACAACCTTCTTCTCTTTTGTAAAGGTTGGAAAAAAGCTCAAATGGCGTTCTCCTCCGACAAGGAGTTCACATTCCTCAATCCATTGCAAATATTGAGGAAGCAATCCATCAGCGCCATTATCACCGATACCAATCATTTTCATCCAATTTGTCAATATTCTCAGCCTTTCCTATACATTCTCCGCTAAGTGTATACAACGTTGTTGAAACATTCATATTGCTATTAATGTGATTCAATGCATGATAGCAGCAGTTCTTGCAAAGTGCTTCAAAAAAGGCTTCATTGCCTTTAAGCAGGTCAGCAACTTGAGAAGCAGTGTTTGCTTGTAAAATTTCTTTTTGAACGGCTTCTTCTACGCCTACTCGTTTTGCCATTCCCGCTAAAAACTCAAAGCTGACTGGTGCACTTTTTGAATGAACCATCATGATACCTTGCGCAATTTTTGAGAATTTCCCGATCATTCCGACTAGGGAGACATTGGGGATTTTCTGTTTAGCAATATGTTTTAGTGTAAATCCAACAAAATCGCCCATTTCAATAAAGGCTTCTTCCTGTAAATGAGGATATTGCTTCATCGCATATTTCTCACTTCGGCCACCTGTTGTAATGACTAAATGATCGCATCCTGCTTCTTTCGCAACATTAATAGCTTGTACTATGCTTGCCATATAAGCTGAACTGGAAAACGGAACGACAATACCGCGCGTTCCTAAAATGGAAATACCACCAATTATTCCTAATCGCCCGTTTAATGTCTTTTTGGCAATCTCTTCACCATCTGGAACAGAAATAATGACATCTATTCCACAATCTAACTGATATTCGTCAAGCGCTTCTTCAACAACCGCATTGATCATTTTTCGCGGTACAGGATTGATCGCGGCTTCACCAATTGGTACTGGCAGTCCAGCTTTTGTCACCCGCCCAACGCCAATTCCACCATCTAAGTGAATGCCCCTTCGCTTCGAAAAACGGACAGTGCTTTGGATTCGGGCTTGATGTGTAGCATCTGGATCATCGCCAGCATCTTTAATGGTTTCACACATTACTTCGTTTTCCGTCTTTTCAAAACCGGTTACTTTAAATGTTGCGTATTGGCCAACCGGCAAATAAATCATGACTTCATTCGGTACTTTTCCGGTGACTAGCGCTTGCAGCGCCGCCTTTGTCATCGCTGTAGCACAAGCTCCAGTCGTGTAGCCATGCCGCATTTGTGAAGGATCTTTTTTATTTCGTTTCGTTTGCGCGCTCATCAGCCATAATCGAGATGGCATTAAGTGCCGCCACAGTCACTGTACTGCCACCCTTTCTTCCTTTATTAGTAATGAATGGAATTCCTTCAAGCACGGCTAACTCTGCTTTCGATTCTGCTGCTGACACAAATCCAACAGGCATGCCAATAATTAAGTCCGGTTTGGCTATTCCTTCCTTCACTAAGCGGATTAACTCCAACAATGCAGTCGGTGCATTGCCGATCGCATAAATACCGCCTTCATGTAAGCGTACTGCCTTTTGCATAGAAATAATCGCCCGCGTCGTTCCAAGTGCCTTTGCTTCCTTTGCAACATCCTCATCTGCAATATAGCAATGCAAGTCACCACCGTGTTTTTGAAATCGTTTACGACCTGATCCACTTTCAATCATTTGTACATCAGCAACCACATGACGACCAGCAAGAATGGATTGAATTCCAGCTTCAATCGCATTTGGAGTAAAAATCATACTCCTTCCTAATTCAAAATCTGCTGAAGCATGAATGACACGTCTCACTACTAGCCATTGCTCATCTGTAAAAGAATGTTCCCCCATCTCTTCCTTAATGATCGCAAAGCTGTGATCATATATTTTGTCTGGGTCAACCGTAACAGGGGTAAAGCTCGTATTAAAGTTCATGTTTGCCATTAATAAAACCTCCTAATAAATGAGTCACTTCATCAAAACAAGTACAATAGTTTTCATACTGGATGGAAGGCCGTTTTATTAAAATGACGGGGATTCCCATCTTTATTGCTGCGGTCATCTTTTCATCAACAGAGCCTACTTTGCCGCTTTCTTTTGTAATCATTAATGTCACTTTAAACTGCTCGTATAATGATCGGTTTAATGATTCTGAAAATGGTCCTTGTATAGCGACGATATCCTTTTGTTTAATTCCTAATTTATCACATTTATCCATATTCTCCCTATTCGGAAGCATCCTACAAATAAGTCGAATACCATCCTTCATTAAATACTTTGTAAATATATCTAACGTTTTACTACCTGTTGTCAGCATAATGGTACCTTTATGATTTTGCGCTAGTTTCGCTGCTTCTTCATAGCTGTCAACCTCTGTAACATAGGAAGATTGATACTGTTCTTGTGGCCGCTCATAACGTATGTAAGGGATATTGCAGCGAGCACTTGCAGCCATTGCTGTTTTCGAAGCTTCCTCCGCATAAGGGTGACTGGCGTCCACCACAACACTTATTTCATGCTTGGAAATCAGTTGCTTCATATCGTCTTCGCTTAAACGCCCCACATGATATGGAATATTGTTTTCTCTTAAACTATCAGCGGCAGATTCCGTCACAACGGTTGCTAATAAAGAATATCCTTGATTTTGCAAATGAACCGCTAATGCTCTTGCGTCACTTGTCCCCGCTAAAAATAAAATCATCGTACCCTCCTAATCCCCACATGGTGCTGGCTCAACTTCAATTTTCGAACTCATATCCTGATAAATAAAATCTTGAATTTTCTTCACTCGTTTAAAATATTTAAAAAGGCGTTCATTCGGATGGGCATTTTCTTTATACTCATTAATAATTTTCGTAAGCAATGGCAATAAGTCTTCTGGTTCTATCCCTTCCGCAACTGGCTGAGCTGCATGAGCCGTTCTCCCCACTGGCTTTGAACCAATAAATAAATCAAACTTCTTTTTGCGATAGACGATCCCAATATCATCAAAAACAGCACGATAACAGGCCATTCCGCAGCCATTGAAGCCGATATGTAACTCCTTCGGAAGCTTCAAACCTCCAAGCTGAACTGCAATTTCCTCTGCGTATGGAATAGACTCCGCTTTTTCACCATAGCAAAAGTCACAAGCCTTCACGTTTAATACATCACCTATCGGCATCACCATTAATCCATTTTGTTTAAGCTTCTCAACAATCACTTCCGGCTCCTCTGTTGATAGCTTGACGATAAAGCGATGATCTGGCGTGTATTCTAACGAACCTTGCTCGCTAATAATTTCTGCCAATAGACGCATTTGCTCTGGTGTAATAAATTTATTAGCGACCCCTGGAGAGACGGCAAATTCAAATATTTGTTCAAGAGGCTGCTGCACAATTAATGGATGATCAATTTTCGTTTTTGTCACCATCGCTACGGCCATAAGAGCCATGTTTAACGAACTCGTTTTTTTTTTGGCTTCAAGCTCAGTGCTAGTTATTGCTTCCTTTTCTTGCTCTAACGCCCATGGTTCAGCTTCTTTCTTTAGACGTTGATGCGGTTTTAAACTTTGCTTTTCTTCACCTAATGTATATTTCCGTTGATACCCTCGCGGGGTGATAATCTTGTTGTCATAAAAGAAAGTGGAGGAATTGCCGATGATGACTGTCGTTAGCATGCCAATATCATGCTCTAGCATTTCCGCTAAATTCGTTAAAACGACGCGCTGATTGTCACGATATGCACTTTTTACTAAGCCTACTGGTGTATCAGGGGAGCGATATTTCAATAAAATTCTTTGAGCCTCCACTATTTGCCGGGTTCTTCGTCCGCTTTTAGGATTATATAAAGCAATGACAAAATCAGCCATCCCCGCTGCTTCAATCCGCTTTTCAATTACCTTCCAAGGCGTCAAATGATCACTCAAACTAATCGTACAGGCATCGTGCATAACCGGGGCACCTAATAAGCTTGCACACGAATTGATTGCCGAGATACCTGGAACAATTTCTACCCCAATTCCGTTTTCCTCTGACCAGCCTTTTTCAATTAATACTTCATACACTAAACCTGCCATTCCATACACTCCAGAATCCCCACTGGAGATCACTGATACTGTATGTCCAGATTCAGCTTGCTTGACTGCTTCTTGTGCTCGAGAAACCTCTTCTGTCATCCCTGTACTTACAATTGATTTCGCCGTTACTAAATGCTCAATAAGATCCACATAGGTCTTATACCCAATAATATAGTCACTGTGCTGCAGAGCATATATAGCTCTTGCTGTAATATGTTCTTCTGAGCCTGGACCAAAGCCTACAACATAAATTTTTCCAACTTTCATTCGCTAACCTCCAATAAAATAAGAAAAGTACAAGCACCTTTGTCCAACGCCATTCAAACGGGCTGTGAGAACGCAAAATTGTGAAGTAAGCACCGCTAATCAACCTTTCCTTTTGGAAAACTTGAGAATTATTGCAAGGAAACTGGAGCTAGTCAATTTCTTAAAACTTTTTATTACAGAATACAAATGCGCATGGAGCGCGTCTTCGGAACAATTAAAAGTTGAAATTGCTCCGATGAGAATGTAGGAAAAGCATATTCCTTCGTCCTCATCGCCATAAAACAAAGGAGCTGTTTTTTTCCATAAAACAACAGTAAGGCTTGCTTGACTTTTCGGGGGAAAACGGCTATTAGGCTATTGGACAACAGGCTGCTTGCCCTAGATCTTCTACAAAAAAAAGCCTGCACCCCTTTTCAAAGGAATACAGGCTTTTTAAGATACAATAGATTGCATATTATACTTAAACGTAAAAACAATAGAATACTATTGTTCCGCCTATACTTCTCCCACCGAAAAGTAAAGTGTCGTTTAAATAAGCAGGTTTCCTGACTTAAGCATCATCTTACTCTTACACCTTCCCGATTTCTCAGTGGTCATGTAATTTCATCAGCTCTTACAGTAGCGGGGGCTGTACTAGATTTTCACTAGTTTCCCTTTTACCTCACAAAAGTGAGCACTTATTTAAATTAAACTATTAAATTGGTTTAAATATATCATACAATCCCATTTGTTAAAATCCATTTTTCAAAAATTTTATAAAGATTGTGTGAATAATACTATTCTCACATACTTAATGATTCAAAACTTTCCTTCGATGATCCTTTACAAATAGCCCCTTTTTCGAAATTAGAAATCCGTAAAAAGAAGCGATCACTTGTTGAAACAACATACCGATAACTACCGGAACCGCAACTGCAGAAGGGAAGAAAGATACTGCGATAACAGCACCTGCACTAATATTTCTCATCCCGCCTGTATATAATAGCGTAATGGTTTCCTCTTCTCTAAAATGTAATATTTTTGCCAGTACAAATGAAAACAAATAACCACTAAATGCAATTCCAAAGACGATGAACCCTATCATCACAAGCTTAAAATCGATCGTTTGAAACGATGGCGCAATGCTAGCACTATTAATCATAACGACAACAATAATTCCTAACTTTGCTAATGGCGATAATATAGAACTCAGCTGTTGTCTGGATGTGTCCTTTGTAAAGTGATTAACCAGCAGTCCCGCAAGCGAAGGTAAAACGATCATCAAAACTAAACCTTTCATTATTCCATACATATCCATAGAAACACTTTCACCAACAAATAGCATCACGCTATAAGGAACAATAAACGGGGATAACAATGTATCAATTAGTATAATAGATAAGGCAAGTCCCGTATTTCCCTTATTCATCGCAATCCAAATAAAGCTTGTTATTCCAGTCGGAATGGCTGCACCCAAAATAAAACCTGTAATTGTAAGATGATCAGTTGGGAATGTCATATGACCTACAAACCCTGCCCATGTTGGCATAAGCAAGTGCAAAATAAATACAGCTGTTAAAATAGGCAAAGGGTGCGCAATCGCATTTTGTAGGGATTTAAAACTAGAATTTATCGCACCTGAAAAAGTCATCATTGCAAATATCCAAGGTACCGCTGCTTCAAATGACCATAAGGCAGTTGAAAAAATAACACCCAGCACAACACTTGCCGGTGTTAAGAAAGGCAATAGCTTTTCTAATATTTTGTTTAAAAGAGTAAGATTTTTCATTAAGAGAGTCCTCCGTCCTCTCTCAATTTTAACCATCGTTACTAAAACTCAGCAAGTAGGGATGGTTAAATTTAAACAGAGGTGCTCCAATATTAAGCCCTTGAAGCACCCCTTTTACTATATGCGAGATATCATCACTGGTAATAGAAACAAACAAGCATACAATCACTAATAGCACTGACTTGATATCGTGTCTACCGTTGGATAAAAGCCGATAGAGCTTATTGCTGGTACACCATTAACAACATTTATACATCACCACATTGTCAATTGCAGCGTATGAATGCTTAGGCCAATCATCTAAAATGCAAAAAGATAAATAAAAATCATCACCACAAAGAAAAATGACAAGTAAACCATTCCTTACTCACTTTATCAATGACTTGACTATGTTCCATACATTTAAAAGTCCCTCTCACCTGGCTACTACATACTTTCATATTTGCCCCAATATTCCATTACACATCTTCTATAACCTTAAAATACTAACTTCACATTATATTAAATTTACGATCGTTATTTCCCATGAACCCTTCTTGTTTCGAGGATTTGTTCAATATGACCTAGCGCGTGAGACATCAATAGACGAATTCGTTCCCTTACTGTTACAACTGGGCCATTCGAAATTTGTATCGTTCTGTCCATTGCATTTGGAAGATGATAAAGCAACCCGGAAATATGTTTTCGAATCGCCACAAAAAGAGCTACCTCTCCCTCAATGGAGCGATGTTGATAATCTAGGCCATCCACCCATGTGTCAGGATTATAGCCATTAGCATGAAATATTCTTCCAGGTTCAGCTAATGCAAATTTAACCATAGCCAGTGAGGTTGCGTCTGAATCAACCATATGTAAAACTGTTTGTCTAATACTCCATTTTCCGGGAGCTCTTACTAGATCCAAGTCTTTTTCCGTTAATCCCTCCAATGCTTTTTTTAGTCGCATGGGAGCAAGTTCATAAAGCTCCAATAGTTCTAAAGAACTAAGTTCTTTTCCTTCCCAAAATGAAAGTATATATCCGTTTGGATCAATGACTTCTAAGATTGTGTCTCCCCATTCCTTTTCAATTCTTGTAACCTTCCCCTGATTTAATTTGGCCGTGTCAATGTGACTGCTGTTGCCTCTGAAATAAAGTCTCTCCCCCGGTTCAGCAAGATGATAGGACGGTGCCAGCCACCTTGTTACATCATGGTTTGAATCCTCAACGAGCAAAAGAGTCTGCCCCGAGTCAAACTCTACCATCGCCGCCTTTTGTCGCTCATCAAAAAATAGTACATGAAAATGCAATATATCTTTATAGAACTCTAAAGTTGAAGCGATTGATGCTACAACGACTTTACTGTTTGCTAAATGACTCATCATTTTCCCCCAACCTAATTATTGTAATGTATACTTTCTTGGAAAAACCTTAATCATCAACTGATCAGCAGCGGCATGAAGCAACTCAGGACAGAAATAATAGTCTTTTATCTCAACTATTTTTCCATTTTCCCATTCAAGACGATTCAAATTATAAAGAGCGCGCTCACCGTTCATGGATGCGACTTGAACAATCGTAGGACGTCCCCATAAATGATGGATTTCAGCCTTCATATCTACTGGATCATTAGCCCAATCAGCTAGGGAATCTTTTACGACAACCTCTTTGCCCAATTCCTGTGCAATATGGACGATATCTTTTCTTACATTATGTTCTAATAATTTCGCAATTCCTTCTGGATCCCTTCTATTAAAGGCTGCCATGAATTTCGAAATCAATTCTTTCTGCTCGCTAGTAATCTCATCATTTCTGTGATCTTTATCGTTCTCTTTCACTTCTCTTAATTTTTTTCTAGCACGATGTAGCAATGCTTTTACCGTCCCTTCATTGGCACCTACTATTTCTGCAACCTCCTTCAATTTGAACCTAAAGACATCTGCTAATAAAAGAGCAATCCTTTGCCGTGGTGCTAACGTGATTATTAAATGGACAAATGCATCTTCAATCTCTATGACATCCTGCTCTTCATAAGATGGAAGTTCATGAGTTGTTTCAATCGATTCCAGTTTCAATTTCATTTTCCGACATTGGTCGATCCATGTAGTTGAGGCAATCTTAAATAAGTAACCTTTCGGATTTATCGGCTGCCATAAATGTGATAATGATGAAAAAGCTTTTAACAATGTATCCTGAACCAAATCCTCCGCATCCCATGGCGAGCCCGTAATATGGTAACAATATCTCCATAACTCCGGTCTATAAGGGATTATCATTTCATCAAAAATCTTTTTTATATCCCGAAGTTGTCCACTTAACAACTCCGACTGTTCACTTTCTTTTATTGTCATCGTCGCTCCTCCTTAATTAAGCTATTTGTTATGTAAAACGTAAAAAAAGTGAAAAAGGATACGAAATATAAAAAATTTAATTCTTTTTTTACTTTTTATTATATAACTCAACTTTCGCAGACCAAATCAGGCAGGTAAGCCCTAATATAACCGGGTAAACCTGTAACCCATTGTGATAGTTGATTTTTAAGTAATTGCTGTGTTTGTTTATTCGTTTTCTTCAAGACAT
>NZ_JARGEJ010000840.1:0-290 GCF_029211245.1 Robertmurraya sp. DFI.2.37
GGCCGACAGCGCCCGCGCCATCATGGAAAGGACTCCGGAAGTCTGCCTCATCACCACCGACTGGGAACCTCAAGTACCCGTACTGACCATCGAATACGACCAGCCGTCCGCCCGTGCCCTCGGCCTGAGCCGTAATGATGTCAGCCTTTCCCTGCTCACAGCCACCGGAGGCATTCCTATCGGCTCTTTCTACGAAGGTATCCACAAAAACAACATCTACCTGAAATGCCTCGACGAGAAAGGAGAACCGATAGAGGACCTGGGCAACGCACAAGTCTTCTCGTCTCTGC
>NZ_JARGEJ010000841.1:0-290 GCF_029211245.1 Robertmurraya sp. DFI.2.37
TACAACTCCATGTAAAGCCAGCGTAATTCATCCTGATGTTTTTCCATACGCTGTACAAAGATTTTTTCTGTATTATTCACATTCTTCACCATTTTCTGTTCCATCGTCAACCAATTTATTTTACTCTTTCACAAAACAATACTGATATGCCTGATATTCGCCCGACTCTATCGGAAGCGGCATGCCGCCATACATAAGTGCAGCTCCGGTGTATCTTTTTCCACTCTTTTCTTCTCGATATACAGCTGTTTCTTCAAGCCCTTGAAGTTTTACATAATTTACTGTCATAT
>NZ_JARGEJ010000842.1:0-290 GCF_029211245.1 Robertmurraya sp. DFI.2.37
GCTGCGGCTATTCCGGCCGCTGCGCCCCCCAAGTGTCCCTCCCAAGAAGTGGTGGAGGAAGCGAACTGTGGGAACATGTTCCATACCAGGCTGCCATATAGAAAGGTGACAAGCAATGACAGGGCTACTAAAGGAACGTGTTTGCGGAGAATGCCACTGAAGAACAGAAAGAAGGCGAGTGAATAAATTATACTGCTGGCACCTATATGCCATCCCGGCTTGCCTATTATAAATGTAAGTATTCCACTGACTATCCAGATGAAAAAAAGTATACCAATGCCCAAATCACG
>NZ_JARGEJ010000843.1:0-290 GCF_029211245.1 Robertmurraya sp. DFI.2.37
GGGCCTCATTGCGAATGCGCTCGGCATCGTGTTCTAGGGCCGCAAGCGCGGTGGCAAATGCAGTATTCCGGTCATTTCTGTGCAAGCTTCTGATCTGGAACGATAGTGCATAATACCAGTTCAAAGCGCAGAAAATGAAATGCACAAAAATGCACGGTATATTACATCCAGGCCAGATCTTCTTCGGAATCCGAAAAAGATTGCCGATGGGCCTCTGGCATCCGAAGCGCCCTCACCGCTATAGTATGACCAGACCGCAAAACGAGAGGAGCATCGCCCATGACCGCACT
>NZ_JARGEJ010000844.1:0-290 GCF_029211245.1 Robertmurraya sp. DFI.2.37
GGCACAAAAGCAGCCCTTGCCGGTTCCCTATTAATCTGTAATACATGATGATTCTCCCAATCATGTATTTGTTGGGCCTGTAAGGATACCGTCATCCATCCGCACAGTAACAATCCATATAATCTCATATTTTTGGTCTTTCTTTTCAAATGAAGACGGACGAAATATGATTTTGTACCATATAAATTGTAAAAAGAAAACCCTTCTCTCCGATATCATCATCGAAAAGAAGGGCAAACTTAACATGGACAAAACAATTATCTAGGATTTTGAACTATATTCGGATTAGC
>NZ_JARGEJ010000845.1:0-290 GCF_029211245.1 Robertmurraya sp. DFI.2.37
GTTTTCCCCTATCAGGAAGCCTCGGAAGCCGGCAGCCCGGAGTTGTTTGACTGTTTCGGGGCTGGAGATGCCGCTTTCAGAGATCCGGAGCATTTCTTCGGGTAGTTTTTCCGCCAGACGGAAAGAGTTTTCCACCTCTGTGTGGAAGCTTCCCAGATTACGGTTGTTGACTCCCACCATGTCAATGTTCTCGTCTATATATTCCAGTTCTTGCTCGTTGTGGATTTCCAGCAGGACTTCCAGTTCCAGTTCATGGGCTTTGAGGGCTAGGGCTTTGCATTGCTCTTTCT
>NZ_JARGEJ010000846.1:0-290 GCF_029211245.1 Robertmurraya sp. DFI.2.37
CAGCTTGGGCTAATTTTTTCAACTCGTCCATAAAATCATACTTATCGATCAATCGCCTAATCGCTGTACTTACCCCACCTGGCATAACAAGCCCTTCTACATTTGCCAACTGCTCTTTTTTCTTGATCACTACCGCTTCAGCCCCACACGCCTCGATAGCTTGAACATGCTCCCTAACTGCGCCTTGCAGTGACAGTACTCCTACTTTTATCATCTTTTACCAACCGCGTTCTTGCATGCGAGCTTCAGGGGCTAATGTAGAAATTTCGATCCCTTTCATCGGTGTTCCT
>NZ_JARGEJ010000847.1:0-289 GCF_029211245.1 Robertmurraya sp. DFI.2.37
CGTGCGCCCTTTATAACTTAACCATTCGGTAAATGATCAGCTACACATCTCTTCGTCATCTTCACTCGTCAGCATTCTCACGTACAGACTACGTACGCTCCGGTACTTCCTCGCTTGATTCCTCGACTTGTTTGCTTCTCATTTCCCTCAACTTTCGGCTTTCGATAAGCGGCGCATCTCTGCGTCAGCTCCCTCTCTACGCTCCTCACGTATCCATTCCGTACGCTCCGGTGCTCGTTCGGTCGCTTCCTTGATCTGCTTGCTTCTCGAAACCCTCTTGTTCGGCTTT
>NZ_JARGEJ010000848.1:0-289 GCF_029211245.1 Robertmurraya sp. DFI.2.37
TTTTTGATATAATCAATATCTTCATCTGTTAATTTATATTTTTCCAATACGCCTTCGTCGTAATCTCCAAATACTCTTTCGCCATCTATCAATTCAACCTGGGTAACGGCTGTCTTTCCTTTTTCTACACGCAAATGCGAAGTGTCAACGCCTTTCGCTTTGATAGTTTCTATCATAATCTGTCCGTAGACGTCATCACCTACTGGTCCAATATATGCAGCCTCTCCTCCTAAACGGAGTGTATAAACTGCCATATTTACCGGGCCTCCCCCCGGAAATGCTTTTCCAC
>NZ_JARGEJ010000849.1:0-289 GCF_029211245.1 Robertmurraya sp. DFI.2.37
GCACCACCAGCTAATCCAGACCATAATGCGATATCTCCAGCGTCACGACCCATAATCTCAATGATAAATGTTCTTTCATGTGATGTTGCCGTATCACGAATTTTATCGATCGCATCAATAACGGTATTTAATGCCGTGTCAAAACCAATCGTAAAATCAGTTCCAGGGATATCGTTGTCGATTGTTCCTGGTACACTAACACAAGGAAATCCTTGTTCAGTAAGGGCCTTAGCTCCACGATAAGAACCATCTCCACCGATGACTACTAAACCTTCAATACCGAACTTCT
>NZ_JARGEJ010000085.1:0-13276 GCF_029211245.1 Robertmurraya sp. DFI.2.37
CTGTAGTTGAAAATGTTATTTTACTCATGTTGTCCCCTAGTTCCTATTTAGTAAGTTTAAGTATATAAAAAAATACCTATAGATAAAACACTCTTTTTCAAGTGTCCTAACTATAGGTACCATAATATTCCACCTTCTTTTTCCTGCTTTCAACAGTGTTCGTGTTGTGCAATTATTGCTTTGATTGGCTAATAGGAATATCATTAAATTTAACTTCAAGTTTTATAATCTGCAAGAGCTATAGGTATTTAGTTTGTTGGAGGAGATTGAATGGCACCGGTAGTTTCAGAAGAATACAAAAGAAAAAAGAAGAGAGAAATTTTGGACAGTGCACTACATTGTTTTGCGAAAAAGGGTTTTCAAACAGCGACGATTGATGATATCGTAGCTCACTCTAAAATAAGTAAAGGAGCTATTTACAATTATTTCAAGAGTAAAGAGGAAATTTATTTGGCATTAATGAATGAAGAAACAGAGGCAATGAATCGCCTACTTAGTGAAAAGATATCGACTTTTCAAACTGCCCTGGAAAAAATGCAATACTTATTTGATTTATACCGAAATGGCAATCCGTATCACGCTGCACGTTTTGATTCAGTTGTCGTCCATTATGAGTTTAGATTATTTGCTTTAAGAGATGTAAAGCTTCAACAGCATCTAAAAGAACGTAGCAATACCTTCTTTATCGAAATTGTGACAAATATTCTTGAAGAAGGGAAGAAAACGGGTGAGTTTAAAAGTTATCTACATACGGAAGTAGCCGTAAATCTATTTTGGGCATTGATTGATGGAGCGATTTTACAAGCGGTTGCAAATAAGGAGTTTCCTTATGAAGAGGTAATTGAACAGAGTAAGTGGATGTACCTTCATCAAATTCTTTCTAATCCGCCTGTGCCATCTCAAGTAGAGAATCGGATGGGGGAGCTAGAAAAGACGGAGCTTTTTATGGATCGAATCTTTTTAAGCCTACTCTAAATTTGCAGTGATCTTTGCAAGGAAAGTGATGATCTTCGTTCATAAAGTTCCTCGGAAAAACTGGTTCTCGAAAGGAATTCGAGAGCCAAAATGGCTAACTGGCGAAGAGTGTTAAAAATTCCACATTCCAAGAGGTTAACATAGAATTAGAACGATGTGGGCAAGTAAAAGCGCTCAATTCCCGCTTTTAAAGGGTGCGTAAAGTTTTTCGCACCCTAAAATGTGGCGAGTTCTAGGAGTAAGTGCTCTTTTATTTTTTCATTAACTCGATTTTCAGAAGTTTTTCCACTAGCTCGTTTAAAGCCAGTACCTCATATAATATCATTGTTTCTGCTGTGAAATGGCCGGGTTTTATCGGTGTGTTTTTTAATTCCCAAAAATATTGCAAAAGATTAGCAATCAATGCGTCATGATTCCGCGCTTTGTCATTGCTCCTGTCAGCTAACATTAAAGCAAGGGAATCAACAACAGCTATTATCTCTTTACTGTTCTTAAGGTGGTTCCTCTTGTTATTTATTGGAGCATGAATGATATTGCCAAGATGAAAGAGGATTTGTCTTATGACTAATAATCTTTTATGTTCATAATGAACCTTTTGCATTTCTTTTTCGCTGTGTTTATGATATTTCCATTCCTGCCGTTGGAAATGACAGAATTGTTCCGCCTTTTCCAGATCCTTAAACACACGTTGAAAGAGATCGAGCGTGCCTTTTTTCTTTTTTCCTTTTACAACATCAGCAAAAACCATTTTGAGCAGCGTAGCACTGTTCGTTAACAATGCGGAAGTAGAATCAATGATAATTTTTCCAAAGTGCGGCGGTAAAATTAATAAATTAACAATGGTTGAAATCGCTAGACCGATTGATGTTGTTCCCAATCTTACAAGAAAGCTATCAAAAAATTGAGCATCAGTAAATGGGATCATATTGACAGCGGTCAATGTGGCAACGAGTATTCCTGCGTCAAGCTTTAGTTTATGACATGTGAAAATCGTCAGCATGGCTGAAATGGCGTAAGTGACGGCGGAATTTCCGAACCATGCGGTGAAAAGCATGGAATAGGCAGCTCCAATTACTGATGCAGGAAAGCGAACAATTCCTTTTTTGATTGAATCTGAAGCAGTCGGTTCTATTGTTACAATGGCCGTTATAACAGCAAATATCGCAGGCCATTCAAGTGCTAAGCAGATCAATGCTGTCAAAAAGACGGCAATCCCTGTTTTTAAAATTCGTCCACCAGAAAACTTCGAGAATAACATTTGGAAACTCCTTATTTGAGACAACAATGATGTATTGGATTATCTTATTCCAGTATTATCTCATTTCCAAGTACTCAAACAAAAAGGACTGGCCATTTCGATAAAAACGCGGATCATAAACGCCGATCCGTTCCTCATCTTCTACAATAACAACGAATGGAGCCCATTCAACGAGTGTTTTTGCTTCTGGTTTTTCATCAAAAAGCTCTTCTAAATTTGCGTCTTCGGATGATGTTAATGTATAGAGCAGTTCCTTTTCCTTGAAAAGATTATCGTGATAAAGCTTCACCTCGTCCTCTGTTTTTGTAATGACAGTAAAATTCCAAGGAACAAAATCTGCTGATAAGGCAATTTGTTCATATTCCGCTTGATAATTTTTATAAATGAGGGCCCCTTGTGTTGTCTGTATAACAAGATGGAGAACAATAAGCCCCCAAGCAGCTCGAAAATAAAATGGAGAACGCTCTTTATTCTTTCGAGATAATAAAAAAGCGACTGCTAAAATGACCCAGAAAACGAGATCGACTATTGGAATGGTTCCAAAGGTAATTCTTATTGAGGAAAAAGGTTCTAAGTATCCCGTTCCCCAAGCATTAAAAAGATCGCTTGTATTATGGATAAATACAGCTAATAAACCAAGGAAAAAAAGTCGTTTATCTTTCACCTTAAATAGTAAAATGGCTAAAAGGTAAAATAAAAGTGCCCAAATGGGCGTTAAGAAGATGGAATGGGTAATGCCCCTATGCCACATTTGATATAAGCCGCCTGTATCCCAAAGTTGCGATATGACATCAATGTCAGGAATCAAACTTGCTCCAACAGCAGTTGTTAAATAGGCCTTCTTTGTTTTAGAATCAAATTTTGATTTATCAATCGTTCCGTACAATGCTAGTCCAAATAATGTGTGTGTCACTGAATCCATTTGCTCACCTTCTTGATTATGATTTGTACTTATTATATTGGATTAGGGCTATGTAAAAAAGCAACTATTTGATATAATATATCGTTGCAGATGAATACAATAATATGAATGATTGTTTTATAATATTGGCTATGTTAAACAATAAGGGTAATAACTTGTTTTTGGCTAATTTCGTGCAATAGCTGAAATATTGGAATCATATGCTTTCATTGAATTTGAGTGAAAGAAAGCCAAATATCAGATTTATACAAGATAAAGCGAAAATATTACATGCTGTTTGATGGAAAGGACACAATTACTTATGGCTAAAGATTTTAAAGAAGATGTTTTATCCCGTCGGACCTTTGCGATCATCTCTCACCCAGATGCAGGGAAAACGACGTTAACTGAAAAGCTTTTATTATTTGGAGGTGCCATTCGTGATGCTGGTACCGTTAAAGGAAAGAAAACAGGAAAGTTTGCAACAAGTGATTGGATGGAGATCGAAAAGCAGCGGGGAATCTCTGTCACTTCCAGTGTGATGCAGTTCGAGTATCAAAATCGTCGCGTCAACATATTAGATACACCAGGGCACCAAGATTTCAGCGAAGACACGTATCGTACATTAACGGCTGTTGACAGTGCCGTTATGATTATCGATTCGGCCAAAGGAATTGAGGAACAGACGCTAAAGCTTTTTAAGGTTTGTCGCATGCGCGGAATCCCTATTTTTACTTTTATTAATAAGCTTGATCGGGAAGGACGAGTGCCGCTTGAACTTCTTGCGGAGCTTGAGGAAGTAATGGGGATCGAGTCATACCCGATGAATTGGCCAATCGGTATGGGAAAAGAATTCCTTGGAATTTATGATCGCTTTTACAATCGTATTGAACAATTTCGCGTGGATGAGGAGAAAAGATACGTTACTCTGAATGACAATGGTGAAATTGAAGGACCTCACCCGCTTAAAGATTCAGGATTATATGAACAAACACTTGAAGAAATAATGCTTTTGAATGAAGCTGGGAATGAGTTTTCCCGAGAAAAGATAGAGACTGGGGAACTGACTCCTGTGTTTTTCGGGAGTGCTCTCACAAATTTCGGTGTGCAAACTTTCTTAGAAACTTATTTACAATTTGCCCCATCGCCTCAAGCAAGAAATTCAACAGAAGGCAAAATCGATCCATTAACGGAGGAATTTTCCGGATTTATTTTTAAGATACAAGCAAATATGAATCCAGCACATAGGGATAGAATTGCTTTCCTAAGAATTTGTTCAGGAAAATTTGAGCGAGGAATGACGGTTAATATCCCGAGATTAGGAAAGCAAATGAAGCTTGCCCAATCTACGCAATTTATGGCTGATGACAGAAGTACGGTTGATGAAGCAGTTAGTGGTGATATCATCGGATTATACGATTCGGGAACTTATCAAATTGGTGATACGTTAACAGTTGGAAAAAACCAATTTCAGTATGAAAAACTGCCGCAGTTTACACCAGAACTATTTGTAAGAGTGACTGCTAAAAACGTCATGAAACAGAAGCATTTTCATAAAGGAATTGAACAGCTTGTGCAGGAAGGCGCTATTCAGTTATTCCGAAATGTACGGACAGAAGAATACTTACTAGGTGCAGTTGGACAGCTTCAATTTGAGGTATTTGAGCACCGTATGAAAAATGAATATAATGTTGAAGTGATCATGGAACGATTAGGGTCAAAAATCACCCGTTGGGTGGAAAATGACGAGGTTAGTGAAAGTTTATCTGCTGCTAGAAGCATTCTTGTTAATGACCGCTATGGAAAAAAAGCTTTCCTATTCGAAAATGATTTTGCGTTAAGGTGGTTCCAAGATAAAAATCCCGAGATTAAACTTTATAATCCTATGGATGATTATCAATAACACCACCTATATTGAAAACGATAGCTTCAAGCAAAAATGTGTTTTATAGATGGAAAGAGTGCTTCTTAACCCTGTTCAACTCATCAACAAGGAGAACGAGGTAGCGCAGTTTTTGTCACCATTTTGTGTTTTAACGTGACAAATGACCTCGGATCCTTTTGTAGAACTTCTGAAACGACTCTTCTATAGGGTCGTTTTTTTGGATCTGGGTAGAGTCTTAAGTTTGTAAACGGGATGATAGGACTGTAAGGAGAAAACGAAGCAAGAGTAAAGTCCGAATAAGGCTTCTATTAGACTGGAAGGAAGAATTGCAAAGTTAGTAAATTCCGAATCGAGTGATGATTAGACCGGAAGACGAGAAAAAGAAGCCGAGCAGTTTTTCTGTTCAAATAGAATAGTAATTCGATGTTAATTTGTTCAATCATACAGGAACTTAAGTACAACTTAAGCATTACACTGAAAGAAGGGGTAAAAAAAGAATAATTTAATCCAATTGAACGAATGTGATCATTGACAAGGATAAAGAAAAAACATATATTAAAATAGTAATATATACTTTAGTGCTAAAAAGCGTTTAAGTGCGAAAATGAACTTTCTAGTGAATTTGGAGGATAAAAATAAATGAATCAGGGAAAGCCGATTATACAATTAAAAACGCTAGAAGCGTTCATTATTATCGTCATGATTTTAGGGGGAATAAGCGTTTCGATCATTCGCTATGGAGCGGTTCCCCATATCCCGATTGTTCTCGCACTATTTCTTTTGCTGTTTTTTGGAATTGTGAAAAAGGTACCGCTGAAAGAATTAGAAAATGGCATGATAGAAGGAGCAAAATCAGGACTTGGAGCTGTTATGCTTTTTTTCTTTATTGGCATGCTTATCAGTAGCTGGATGGTGAGTGGGACAATTCCCACTTTCATCTTTTTCGCTTTAGAATTAGTCAATGGAAATTTTTTTTACAGTGTTGTCTTTATTGTGACAGCGGTTATTGGAATAAGTATCGGCAGCTCCTTAACTACAGCAGCAACACTTGGGGTGGCATTTATTGGCGTAAGCAGTGCGTTGGAGCTATCATTACCGATTACTGCTGGAGCGGTAATCTCTGGTGCATTTTTCGGTGACAAAATGTCACCGTTGTCTGATACTACTAATCTGGCTTCAATGGTAGTTAAGGTAGACTTATTTGAGCATATTAAAAATATGCTGTGGACAACGATTCCCGCTTTTGTCATATCATTGGTGTTATTTACAATTCTATCCCCGCAAGAAATGACGGTTAGTTTTGAAAAAATAATAAGTTTAAAAGAAACATTGCAGCACCTTAATCTTGTTCACTATTATTCTCTCCTGCCGTTTTTACTTCTTGCTTTTTTAGCGATCAAACGGGTATCAGCAATGATTACCTTATCATCTGGAATTGTTTCTTCTTTGCTTCTTGCTTTTTTGATACAGAAAGATTTGAAATTTAAAGGAATGCTGGAGCTGTTGTTTTCAGGCTATCGTATTGAAAGTGGAGTTGAAGAAATTGATCGATTATTAGGTAGAGGCGGGATTGAAAGCATGTTTTTCTCGATTTCACTGGTGCTTCTTGCTTTAGCATTGGGGGGCCTCTTGTTTAAGTTAGGCGTTATCCCAGCTTTATTAAATGGGATGTCCAAGCTCCTTTACAAAATCCCAGCTCTTTATGCTACAACAGTGACGACAGCGATTGGAACAAATTTATTAGTCGGTGAACAATACTTATCGATTTTATTAACTGGAAATACGTTCGAAAAACCATTTAAGGCTGCTGGTTTACACTTGAAAAATTTATCAAGAGTGCTGGAAGACGCTGGAACGGTCATTAATCCACTCGTTCCATGGGGAGTTTGTGGAATCTTTTTAACAACTGTTCTTGAGGTGCCAACAATAGAATATTTACCTTTTACTTTCTTTTGCTTGCTTTGTCCTGTGATTACCCTATTCTACGGGTTTACAGGGTTAACAATTGTAAGGAAGTAATCTGAAAACAGCCAATTTGTGATGCGAGAGCCAAGATCACACAATCGGCTGTTTTTTTATGGTAATTGATTTTGCTCGTTGTCGATTATGCCCTGCAACTCGTTCGCAAGGATCCAAGGCTTAACAAGCATCAGTTCCTCTCATCTCTATGAGAATTCAATTGGTGCCCTCAGGCGAGAAGTTTTTGCTATCGCAAGCATATTTTATTTTATTATTTGCATGCAATAAGTGCGAAGGAGGCTTTTTTCGAACTTTTTGTAGGAGAGGTCTCGCGTTTTTTATTCTGACGTGAGGCAGCTAGTACCACAGTATTGGGGGTTGCATAGCTTTCTCTTTGCTTGCATCAAAAAAATGACTTCTATATAGTAAGAAGTAGCTTTTGTCCTTATTCATAGATTGTTCTTATCATATTTAGTTTTGATCACGAGAGGGGTTTTGTCATTGAAAATTAGTAATTTCTCGATTAAACGTCCAGTTTTTACACTTGTAACAATGCTTCTAGTCATTATTCTTGGAGCCGTTTCATTATTGAATATTCCATTGAAACTGATTCCTGATATTAATCCTCCAATTGGTGTTGTTGTCACTTCTTATGAAGGCGCCAGCCCAGAGGAGGTAATGGAGAAGGTAACGAAACCCCTTGAAAGTACATTAGCAACACTTCCTGGGTTAAAGACGATGACGTCTACATCACAGGAAGGGGCAAATTTAATTTTGATGGAATTTTCGTGGACTTCTAATATTGATGACGTTCAAAGCGACGTTATCGAAAGATTGGACCGCGCTGTTCTTCCAGATGATGTTGGAAAACCTCGATTTATGAAGTTTGATCCGTCGCAGCTTCCGGTTATACAACTTTCACTTAGCTCAGATACAGATCAAGAAAGTTTGCGAGAATTGGCAGACCAGCTGCAATTAGAGCTTTCAAAAGTTGAAGGAGTAGCAAGTGTAAACCTTTCTGGTACAACGATTAAAGAGGTTAGGGTGGAATTAGATCAGGACAAATTGAAGGAGCATGGCTTAAGTCAGGCGGATATCGTCGAAGTAATCCGCTCTAATGATATTTCGATGCCAGGAGACACGATCCTAACAGAAGGGAAAGAATTAACAACTAGAATTATCAGTTCTATAAATTCAGTTGACACGTTAAAGAACCTTACCGTGACAGCGAATCCGCAAAATGGCGAGAAAGTCGCTCTTTCTCAAGTAAGTAGCGTTGAAATTGTGAACGCAGATGATCGCACGATAACAAGAACGAATGAGAAGCCTTCCGTTTTGTTAAGTGTTATGCAGCAATCGGACGCCAATACGGCGGCTGTTTCGAAAAGCTTTACAGAAGAGTTAGATAAGCTCCTTGAAAGGGAAAAGTTTGAAAGTATTGATTCGGATATTCTCTTTGACCAAGGTGATTATATTCAATTGGCGATCAATAATATAACGACGACATTGATTATGGGTGGCATTTTAGCCATGATTGTACTGTTTTTCTTTTTGCGGAGTGTTAAAAGTCCGCTAATAATTGGAGTCGCGATTCCTTACTCCGTTATTGTCACATTTGTACTGATGTATTTTTCCAATTTCACCTTGAATATTCTGACTTTAGGTGGTCTTGCATTAGGAATCGGAATGCTTGTGGACAATGCGATTGTTGTAATCGAAAATATATACCGCCATTTATCGATGGGTAAAGAGCCGAAAGAAGCAGCAAGAGATGGGGCAAAGGAAGTCGGTCCAGCGATTATTGCTTCTACTTTAACGACGATATCAGTATTTTTACCAGTCATTTTTATCACAGGGATTATCGGTGAATTGTTTACAGAATTTGCTTTGACAATATCATTTAGTTTATTTGCCTCATTAGTTGTTGCGTTAACGGTTGTTCCGATGTTGGCAAGCAGATGGCTAAAAGAGCCAAAATATAATGTTGAAGAAAAAAGGCAGCACTCAGCTTCTATGAAATGGTTGGAAAAGTCGATAAAATGGTCATTGCGTCATCGTGCTGTCGTTTTGCTTGTCGTCTTGCTTCTTTTAGGAGTTGGCGGCTACGGCTTAACAACGGTAGGAACACAGTTTATTCCAAGTACGGACGAAGGGTATTTCACGGTTCGAGTTGAATTAGATAATGGAGCAGCATTAACTGAAACCGAAAAAGTGATCGATGCAATCGAAGGAAAATTCGTTGCTCATGATGAGATTGAGACCTACGTCAGTTTAATTGGAACTACACAAGAAGGGGCATTTAGAGGAACTAAAAATGCTAATATTGCAGAACTTTATGTAAAAATGAAGGATTTAGAAGAGCGCGAGATTTCGACTTTTGATTTTGTAGATGAGATCAAAAGAGATGTAGAAAGAACAGCACATTCGATCCATGATACAGCGGAGATATCCTTCAATCTCCAATCTTCCACTGGATCTAGTCCAAATACGCTGACCTTCAGTGTAAGAGACTTAGATGAAGGGCGCTTGAATGAGTCGGTTAAGCGTATTTATGAAGCTCTTGCAGGGCTGGATGATGTAACTGAGCTAACTACAGATCTAATGGAGGAACTCGAAGAAATTAAGCTGACTGTTGACCGTGAGAAAGCTTTTGATGAAGGCTTGCTCCCTGCTCAAATTGCCATGATTGTCAATGATGTGACACGGGGAAGCCAAGCCACGCAAATGGTTGATGAATCAGGAAATATTTATGGTGTCTTTGTTGAATATGATCCAGAAATTACTCAGGATTTAGAGCAACTAGAAGGTCTTTTAATCAAAAAGCCAGATGGTCAATATATTACGCTGGATCAGGTTGTCACGATTGAAAGAGGAAAAGGACCGGTTCATATTCAAAGAATCAACCAACAAAATGCTGTCCAGTTTACGGTAAAATATAAAAATACGACAAATTTAGGAGATATGTCCAAAGAGGTTGATAAGAAAATCGCTGATCTTGATTTAGGTGAAGAAACAGAAATTGTATACAGCGGTGACCGAGATTTATTAGAATCAACAATGGATGATTTAATTATGGCACTTGCTTTAGCGATTGTATTAATTTACATCGTCATGGCTGCACAGTTTGAGTCATTAAAATATCCTTTAGTTATCTTGTTTACAGTACCATTAATGGTCATTGGTGTTGCCATCGCTTTGACATTAACAAGAACTCCGATTGGATTAACAGCGATGATCGGTATTATCGTGCTTGCTGGAATTGTTGTCAATAATGCCATCGTGATCGTTGATTATATAAATCAGAAGAAGGAAAGCGGGTTAAAAACATATGACGCCATCATCATCGCTGTAAAAGATCGGGTAAGGCCGATATTGATGACGGCAGTGACAACGATATTAGGGTTAATTCCACTGGCAATCGGAATTGGTGAGGGTGCTGAAATTATGCAGCCGATGGGAATTGCAGTTATCGGTGGACTGATTAGCAGTACTTTGCTGACCTTATTTATTATCCCGATTGTTTATAGCTTTTTCGATAAGGAAACAAGAAGATTAAATAAAATGTATGCTACGCCTGAAGGACACTTAATTCCAGCATATTTGTTAGAAGAAAGAGTTGAAAAGGAAGAGGAAGAAGAACTAGCAGAAAGGGAAGAACAGTATCCGAGTACAGAAACGGGAAAATATAGCAAAGCGGATATGGCCTCAATGCTGGAAGAACTCTTAAAGCTCGTTCATGAAAGCGACAAGGATGAACGAAAGAATGAAAAAAATGATCAAGAGAAGGAGCGTTAATAGCGCTGATATTATGAATCCAAGGTGATTGAAAGTAGTTAAGCAAACTTTAGCAAACTTGCTCTAACTCCTTAAAAATAGACAATCATTGAAGCAACTTCTAAGATCTGAGTCTGGTGCTGTGCTCCGACTCGGATCTATTTATTTTAGCTGGGAAAAGCTGAGCCAGTGCTTGCTCCAATTTTACAATTGTCGTCTTGCATCAATCTAAGGCTTAAAAAGGAAAGACCTCCACATTCTCTATAGCGACTGTTTTGAAAAGCATTAACAACAAAATAACACTGACATATACAAAACCTACAGAAAATTAACCCCCATAAATATGAATAGACTTTCCGTATCTTTATATTAACAGTGGCCACTCAAATTTTAGAGGGGGAAAACGAAAATTCATAGAATTAATTTTTGCTAAAAAGCCAACAATGATAAATCTCTTACCCTTCAATCAAAGAAAGAATTTCCAAATTCTTACCCTTAAAAAAAAGATCGCCATAGCGTAATATATTATATGTGATCTAAGAGGGGTGAGACTGTTGTTTGGCTTAATATTCATGACAAAAAAGAAAAAGCAATCACTAGAAGAAATTGTACAATCCATACAGCAGGGTGATCATACTTTAGAAAATGAATTGATCGAAACATATAAACCCTTTATTGCAAAATCAGTGTCATCTATTTGTAAGCGATATATTACAGAAACGGATGATGAATTTAGTATTGGACTAATAGCATTTAGTGAAGCAGTCCAAAAATATGACCCTTCTAAAGGGAGTTCACTTTTGAGCTTTGCTGATATCTTAATTAAGAGAAAAGTGATTGATTATATTCGCTCACAGGCAAAATATAAAAATATAAGTATTGAGATAAATGATGAACATGAAGAAGATAGTCAGCATTCATCGATAGAGGCTCAACTATCTATCGATGAATTCCATAGAAAAACAGAGTCAGAGTATCGAAAAAGTGAAATTATTCAGTTTGCAGGGATCTTACAACAATACAATCTCTCTTTTGATGAGCTTGTTAAAAATTCACCAAAGCATGCTGATGCTAGAAAAAATGCCATGAAAGTGGCGCAAACGCTAGTAGAACAAGAAGAACTAAAACAATATTTACTTGAAAAAAAGAAATTGCCGATTAAACAACTTGAAGAAACAGTAAAGGTAAGCAGAAAAACAATTGAAAGAAACCGTAAATACATCATGGCCATTTCCTTAATATTGCTCGGCGATTATTTATATTTAAGAGATTATATAAAAGGGGTGTTGGAAACGTGAAAACGGGTATTATTATGGAAAAAGACGGACGTTTTTTAACATTGCTAACCCCTGATGGTGAATTTTTAAAAGTTTCAAGCGATGGAACGCATCATGATATAGGTGAGGAAATCCCGATCCCTGCTCTTGACACATATAAAAGCTCACCTTTTGTTTTTTGGCAAATGTTAAAAGGAAAATCTGTTGTAGCACTGGCAATTGCTTGTTTATTTTTGCTCTTTGCCTTTCTTCCGTTAAATCATGATCAAGTGTATGCGTATATGAGCATTGATGTGAATCCAAGTATTGAGCTCGGCTTTAATAAAAATTTAAAGGTTATTGAACTGATTCCATATAATGAAGAAGGCAAGGAGATAATCGAAGAACTGGGAGACTGGAAGCTTAAAGGTATTCATGAGGTGACGGACAGTATTTTAAATACTATTAAAAGCAAAGGCTATTTAAAAAAAGAGCAGGAGATTGTCATTAGTACTGTTCATATTGGTGAATCGAAACAAGAGGCAGATCGAGAAATTGACAAAACCATTAGTGATTTAGAAAAATCGATTTCAGAAGACGAAGCTAGAGTCACTTCCTATGAGGCTACTGCTAAAGAACGGGATCAAGCGCTTGAAAATGGTGTTACGCCAGGTAAATTAATTTCAGAGCAGAAGAAATCGACGACAAAAGAGAGCGATCAAAACAAGAAACCGAAAAAAGAGTTTAAAAAAGAGCTAAAACTAAATCCACCCAGCTCAAAAGCTCCGACAAGCAATGAAGAGGCAATTGAAAGAACAAAAAGACAAAAAGTGATAAATAAAGAAACAAAAAAACAAAATGAGAATAGTTATAAGCAAATTAAGGAAAAACAAAAGGAAAAAGGGAATTCTGCTAATAATAGACTGTACAAAGATCATAGTAAGAATGAAAAGAGCAAGCTGCAAAAAAATAATCAACATCATCAGAAAAAGGACAGTAAAAATCAACACAAAAATAATCATAAAAAGAACCATAATCAGAAAAACAACAATAAAAAACAATTTAACAATGACAGGCACCACCGCTGAATGAAAAAATGAGTCCGACAAAATATTGTCGGACTAATTTCCATCTTATATGAGAGGGGAGTGTAATATTAACTGTGTAAGTGAGGAATGCGTACGATTCCTTACTCACACAGTTTTTTATTTGATAGAATCATAAGTATAAAGCTAAAGGAGTGATTTCGGTGGGGAAATTGAAAAGAG
>NZ_JARGEJ010000850.1:0-289 GCF_029211245.1 Robertmurraya sp. DFI.2.37
CTTTTAAAGAACCATGGTTTGGCCAGCTAATGACAGGTCCACAGCTTCTTGCCTATTTAGTACAGCTCCATTATTGGTTTGAAGAATACAATATTCAGCTTGTGGAATAGTTGTACGTTCCGTATGAAAAGGTTCATGAGGACACACTCTGGCGAAAAAAGCAAAACCGTGTCCTCATGAAGGCTCATGAGGACACACTCAAGCCCCAAACAAAACCATGTCCGCATGAAGTGCTCATCAGGACATGCTCTGACGCAAAAAACTCATGAAAGGCCCTAGAGGACATGAT
>NZ_JARGEJ010000851.1:0-289 GCF_029211245.1 Robertmurraya sp. DFI.2.37
TGCAAATGGTGTTATCTTGGTTACAACTAAAAAAGGTAAGGAAGGAAGAGTTACTCTAAACTATTCCGGATCTGTTACATTTGAAACGTTACACGATGTAACTGACATGATGTCGGCCAGCGAATGGTTGGATTATGCCCGTCTAGCAAAATACAACATGGGAGCATACGGTAACAGAGACGCTGCTTTTGCTCCAAGTTATGAAGCAGACCGTTTGGCTTTCGGTGGCGTAGCTGCTTCTTGGGCAAACATAGACCAAGCATGGTCAAACGGAAACTATGACCCATCG
>NZ_JARGEJ010000852.1:0-289 GCF_029211245.1 Robertmurraya sp. DFI.2.37
TTTAAGGTTTCAGCTAAATGAGAATTTAACAAAAAATCCACTTATTCTATCAAATAGTGCACATAAAGGACAATTCTTTCAGCTATATTTGCCATCGAATTAAGAGGTTTTTTCATAATATTTATTTAAGGTTAGAATTAGGTTAACATGAAACATTATTGCTGCTCCCGTAAATAGCCCGTGAGGGTCTTTTACGGGAGAGTGATAAGACTTCTTAAAGCAACAATCAACTAGATAATTATTAATCTTAAACATATATAATACCAATGACTACTTTAATAAAGAAGAT
>NZ_JARGEJ010000853.1:0-289 GCF_029211245.1 Robertmurraya sp. DFI.2.37
CGTGGAAGATGTTCTATGGGATGGTTCTTCGGATTCAAGCTGCATCTGATAATCAATGACAAGGGTGAAATCCTCAATTTCATGTTCACGCCTGGAAACGTGGATGACCGGGAACCGTTGAAACAGGGTAGGTTTCTGGAAAACATCAAAGGAAAACTATGTGCAGACAAGGGATATATAGGTCAGGCTCTGTTTGAAAACCTTTTCCTTAATGGCATACAGCTTGTTACTAAAGTTAAAAATAATATGAGGAACTCACTGATGAGTATTGCCGACAAGATTTTGCTAA
>NZ_JARGEJ010000854.1:0-289 GCF_029211245.1 Robertmurraya sp. DFI.2.37
GTGAGGTCGGGAATCACTGGCAGAAGCCGGTATGTCACAATTTCTGGAAAGGATATTTCTGGGATGGCGGTATGGTTTACAAGCACCGTCTGGCACGGTACAAGAACGGCATGATGCGCCTTCGTCTGGGGCCTCAGTTCGGTGCGGTACAGAAGAAGTTCTTCTTCGGACTGGAGGCCGGATTTGAATACAGCTATGTGTTCCGCAGCGGACTGGAGTTCTCTGTCATACAGAAGAACAATGTGAACTTCCTGCATGGGGATACCTTCCGCAACGGTCTGCTGTTGGG
>NZ_JARGEJ010000855.1:0-289 GCF_029211245.1 Robertmurraya sp. DFI.2.37
AGTATGATAACGAACTAGACCGACAAATACACGCGTGGTACGCAAACCCTCCGCAAGTATGGCCGAAGCGCCCGTACTTCTGGCCGAGTAAAGCGAAAGCCTGTCCGCGAGAACTTTACGTCAAGGCGAAGCGAGCGAAAAAGGACGCATTCCCGAAGCCACCATTTCAGGGGCGTTGGCAAGAAATCGGAACGGCAATCGGCGACATGATTCAACGCACAGTACTCGCAATGGAACGCATCTTGCCCGACTGTGCTTTCCGATTCGAACGCAACGCCGACGGCACGCC
>NZ_JARGEJ010000856.1:0-289 GCF_029211245.1 Robertmurraya sp. DFI.2.37
CTTTACTGTAGCAATCCCTAAAATAACGACGAATGGGTACAGTAAAGAAGGATTATAAAATCTCCTTATATACGATGATATTATCAGCTATAGGCGGGATGATCTCCATGTATCATTACGGTATTCAAAAGCTTTCCTTTTTAGCTGATGCAGCACCTGCATGTGGTCGTATTCCATGTACTGCCGCATAAACTGGTTTGGATTTATCACCATTCCATTCCTTGCTCTTACCGCTTTTGTTATCATATTTATTTGTAGTTTTCTCATCTGGAAAAAAACAAAGGAGGTT
>NZ_JARGEJ010000857.1:0-289 GCF_029211245.1 Robertmurraya sp. DFI.2.37
TTAAAGAGCAAGTAGCAAGTATCCAAAGCATTACTGCCAAAATATCGGAAGGTGATTTGCTCAAGACAGTGCCGATCACATATGCTGATATAACTGAGCATTTTCAAGAGCAGATCCTGCAGTATTAGCAAGTAGTGTTATAAATTCCACCTCATTATTGGGAAAGGCCCTTGTATTTGGGGCTATAACTTGCAGTACACCATACACTCCTTGCTTCCCCTTTAAAGGTGCATAAAGAATTGATTTTTGTTCTTGAACGGAATCCTCCAATTGAATTGCACCTGTAACA
>NZ_JARGEJ010000858.1:0-289 GCF_029211245.1 Robertmurraya sp. DFI.2.37
GGATTCGCGTCGAGGTATTCTTGAACGATGCCTGCATACACTTCGATAAACTTGCCGAGACGCCCGCTGCGGTAATATTTAAACGAGAAGTACGGTTCGAGTCCGGTGCTACATCCGACCATGCTTCCGGTAGAACCCGTAGGCGCGACCGTCAGCAAGTGCGAATTGCGGATGCCGTGATTGAGTACGCCTTCGCGAATGTCCTCCGGCATCTTACGCATGTAGCCCGACTCGATAAAGCGCTCATAGCCGTCCTCTGCCGCTTCGAGAAATAGGAACGGCCCTTTTT
>NZ_JARGEJ010000859.1:0-289 GCF_029211245.1 Robertmurraya sp. DFI.2.37
TTACGCTTTTCATTCATGAAAATGAACATAATGTGGCGATTGGTGTGCAGGATCAAGGTATAGGAATTTCTGAAAGCAAGAAAGCTTCCCTTTATGTCCGTTTTGAAAATCTGTTGGACAAGAATTTGTTTAATCAGCAAAGTTCTGGTATCGGTCTTTCTTTGGTTAAGGAATTGGTGGAACTGCACAAAGCGACTATCCGTGTGGATAGTAAAGAGGGGGAGGGCAGTTGTTTCACGGTTGAGTTTTTGAAAGGCAAGGAGCACTATACGGAGATTGTAGAGTTCAT